>NZ_JBEZDY010000001.1:510816-552571 GCF_040648555.1 Actinoplanes sp. NPDC049118 | reverse complement strand
GATTTGCTTTCCCCCCGCTTGTCCGGCCGTTGTCGACCGGGCATGCATAGAGATTCCGTGGCGCGCGGTGCGGGCCTCGTTCCCGAACAGGTGCCGCCCGGTTGCGACCCACCCGAACCGCGAAACCTGAGGATTTCGAGGCCCGGAAACCCCGCCGAACGGGCCGTTCTGGTCATAGGCTCCGCGGGCGATCAGCAATAGTCCGGAGCGTCAAGGAGCAGCCCCAGTGACCGTGGTAGACCTCGCCCTGCAAGCCATGCCGGTGATCGACGGACACAACGACCTGCCGATGGCCCTGCGGGCCCGGGCCGGGTACCGGGTGTCCGGGCTGGCGGCGGACCGCCCGGAGTTCCACACCGACATCGCCCGGCTGCGCGCCGGCCGCGTCGGCGGACAGTTCTGGTCGGTGTACGTTCCCTCCGACCTGTCCGAGCCCGAGGCCGTGGTGGCCACGATGGAGCAGATCGACGCCGTCTACCGGCTCGCCGCCGCGTACCCGCGGGACCTGGCGATCGCGTACTCGGCGGACGACGTCGAGTCCGCGATCGCGGGCGGCCGCATCGCCTCGCTGATCGGGATCGAGGGCGGACACAGTCTCGCCACGTCGCTGGGGGTGCTGCGTGCCTTCGCCCGCCTCGGCGTGCGGTACGTGACCCTGACCCACAACCACAACACGTCCTGGGCGGACTCGGCGACGGACGAACCCGGGGTCGGCGGGCTCGACGACGAGGGCCGGGCGATCGTCGCGGAGATGCAGCGCATCGGCGTACTGGTCGACCTGTCGCACGTGGCCGCGACGACCATGCACGCGGCGCTGGACGTGGCGACCGCCCCGGTGATCTTCAGCCACTCGTCGGCGCACGCGGTCAACGGCCACCGCCGCAACGCCGCCGACGACGTGCTGGTCAAGCTGCGCGACAACGGCGGCGTCTGCATGGTCACGTTCGTGCCGCCGTTCATCTCGGCGGAGGTGGCGGCCTGGGCCGCCGCGGCCGACGCGGAGTGGGCGCGGCTCGGGCTGCCGCCGGCGCCGGCCTCCTGGCCGAGCGCGCCCCGGCCCGGCCGGGAGGGCACGACGACGGCACCCGCACCCGCCGGTTCGTTCCTGTCGGCGCTGCCCGGCAGCGACGTGTCACCGCCGGAGCCGTTCCGGCCGTGGCTGGCCGCGAACCCGCGGCCCGAGGCGACGATCGCCCAGGTCGCCGACCACGTGGAGCACGTCCGGGAGGTCGCCGGAGCCGACCACGTCGGTATCGGCGGCGACTACGACGGCTGCGACCGGCTCCCGGCCGGCCTCGAGGACGTCTCCGGCTACCCGCGCCTGCTCGCCGAGCTGGCCTCCCGCGGCTGGAGCCAGGACGACCTGGAGCGGCTCACCGGGCGCAACATCCTGCGGGTACTGCGCGCGGCGGAGCAGGCCGCGCCGGAACCGCTCTGGCCACGGTCCCCGGCGCGTTAGCCGATCGGCCGGCCGGCGTCAGTCGCGCCCCTGCCAGGTGGAGACGCGCACCTCGTTGCCCTCGGCGTCCGCGAGCACCCAGCAGGCCGGTGCGCGCGAGTCCGAGAGCAGCGTGCCGCCGGCCTCGAGCGCCGCCCGGATCCGGCCGGGCGCCTCGTCGTGCGGCACGCAGACGTCGAGGTGGATCCGGTTGTGCTGCGGCCGGGGCCCGGTGCGCCGGAACGAGACGGCCGGGGCCTGCGCGAGCGGGTCGGCGATCGGGTCCACCGGGCCGTCGGCGCCGCCCTCGCCGGCGTAGCCCAGCACGGCCTTCCAGAACGGCCGGATCCGGGCGGCGTCCCGCGCGTCGATACCGACCTCGAGGGCCTGCACCGAGCGGCCGCCGCCCGCGCACGGCTCGAGCCGCAGGCCCATCTCCCCCGCGGTGGTGGCGATCTGGCGGGCCAGGTCCAGCTCGGCCGCCGTCACGGCCGCCGAGCGCGCCGACTGGAGCACCAGCTCGAGCCGGCCCGAACGCAGATCGATACGCAGGCTCTCGTCGGCGCCCACGCCGCAGGCGCGGACGAGTTCGGTGGCGACCTCGGCGCCCTGCCACATCGGGCCCAGGCGCAGCGACGCGCGCAGCGTGCCGAGCACGTAGCGCCAGCCCAGCTCGCCGACGGCCGCGGACGCCTGCGGCGCGGTCACGACAGACATCAGTGCATGGTCGCATCCGCGGGTGGCTCGCGCGAGCGACCCGGCCGCGTCAGGCCCGGCCGGCGTCGTGCACCAGGATCGCGACCTGGACGCGGTTGTTCAGCTCGAGCTTCACCAGCAGGCGCGACACGTGCGCCTTCACCGTCGCGACGCTCATGAACAGCTCCGCCGCGATCTCCGCGTTGGACCGGCCCCGGCCGAGCAGCAGGGCGACGTCGCGCTCCCGCTCGCTGAGCCGCTCCAGGGCGACCACGGCGCGATGGCGGGTCCCGTTCGCGCCGGGCGCCGCCACGTGCGCGATCAGCTGCCGGGTCACCGTCGGCGACAGCATCGCGTCGCCGCCCGCCACGCGGCGGACGGCGTGCAGGATCTCCGCCGGCGGAGTGTCCTTGAGCAGGAAGCCGCTCGCGCCCGCCCGCAGCGCCCGCAGCACGAACTCGTCGGCGTCGAAGGTGGTCAGCACGATCACCTCCGGTGCGCCGGCGCGCCCGCGCAGCGACTCGGTCGCCGCGAGGCCGTCGACCCGGGGCATCCGGATGTCCATCAGCACCACGTCCGGGCGGCACGCGGCCACCGCCGCCGGCACCTCGCCGCCGTCGGTGGCCTCGCCGACCACCGCGACGTCGTCGGCGCTGGACAGGATCATCGTGAGGCCCGCGCGGACCAGGGCGTCGTCGTCGACGATCAGCACCCGTACCGGATCGGTCATGACGGGCCGGGCCAGGGCAGCCAGGCGCGCAGGGCGAACTCCCCGTCGGCGGTCGGGCCGTGCGCCAGCCTGCCGCCGGCCAGGGTGGCGCGCTCGACGAGCCCGACCAGGCCGGTGCCGGCGCCGGGGATCGCCAGGCCGGGCCGCCCGACCGGGGCCGGGTTGCGCACGTCGATGGTCAACCCCGCACCGGCCGCCCCCTCGACGGTGACCCGCACCGCCGTGCCGGGAGCGTGCTTGCGGGCGTTGGTCAGACCCTCCTGCACGATCCGGTACGCCGTGCGCCCGGCGCCGGCCGGCAGCGGCGCGGAGTCGTCGATCCGCACGTCGAGGCGCACCTTCGCCCCCGCGGCCCGGGACTCGTCGGCCAGCGCGGGCAGCTCGCCCAGCGTCGGCTGCGGGCGTTCCGGCTGATCGTCGCCGGCCGGCTCGCGCAGCACGCCGATCACCTCGCGCAGGTCCTGCAGGGCCTGGTGCGCGCTGGCCCGGATCACCCCGGCCGCCCCGGCCACCTCGGCGGGCGCCGCGTCCGGCCGGATCTCCAGCGCTCCGGCGTGCAGGCTCAGCAGCGAGATCCGGTGTGCGAGCACGTCGTGCATCTCGCGGGCGATGCGGGTGCGTTCCAGGGCGCGGGCCTGCGCCACCCTCAGCCGCTGCTCGGACTCGGCGCGCTCGGCCCGGTCACGCAGCGACAACACGAGCTGCCGCCGCGACCGCACGACCATGCCCCAGAGCAGCACGATCACCGTGAACACCGCGCTCCAGGCCATGGACTCCCAGTAGCCGGCGGCCGTCTCGGGCCGCAGCGCGCAGAACACGGCGTTGGAGACCATGCTGCCGGCGGCGACCACCGCCGTCACCGCGAACCTGCGGTGCACCACCACCGTGAAGAAGAAGATCGCCCCGGCGACCGCACCCGCCACCGTGAAGACGCCGGTGACCATGGTCAGCACCGCGAGCTGCACCGGCCAGCGCCGCCGCCACCAGAGCGCGGCCGAGAGCGCGACACCCACGACCAGGTCCAGCCAGGTCAGCCAGGGCGGGGTGCCGGCCCACTCCTGCACTATCACCGGGTTCGGGTTCAGCAGGTCGACGGTGGCCAGCACCGCCCAGCCGAGGCCGAGCGCGAAGCAGAGGGCGTCGATCGCCCAGTCCCGCGTCGAGCGGGGTGCCGACGGCCGGTCGGGCTCGTCCAACAGCGACGCCGGGAGCAGCCACTGGTACTCCGACGGCCGTCCGCCGGGCCTCGTCACCGCCGTCTGCGCCACGATCGCCATGCTACGGGCGGTGCTCCGGCGCCCGATACCGACCAAAGTCGTAACCGGCGCTAGACCAAGGTTCGCCGGCGCCGACCTGCGGCCGACGCGGGTGGCCACCCGGCGGCGGCAGGCTGAGCACATGATCACGGTCGAACATCTGAGCAAACGGTACGGGAGCCACCCGGCCGTCGACGACGTGTCCTTCACCTGCGAGCCGGGCACGGTCACCGGCTTCCTCGGCCCGAACGGCGCGGGCAAGTCCACCACCATGCGGATGATCTGCGGGCTCACCCCGCCCACCGCCGGCACCGCCACCATCGACGGGCGGCCGTACCGGCGGATGGGCAACCCGGGGCGGCGCATCGGGGTGCTGCTGGACGCCTCGGCGCAGCACTCCGGGCGTACCGGGCGTGAGGTGCTGACCCTTGCCGCGCTGACCATGGGCGTCGAGCGGCGCCGCGTCGACGAGAGCCTGGACCGGGTGGGGCTCAACAGCACGGCCGCCAAGCGGCGGGTCAAGGCGTACTCGCTGGGCATGCGGCAGCGGCTCGGGCTCGCGTACGCGATGCTGGGCGACCCCGGCATCCTGGTCCTGGACGAGCCGGCCAACGGCCTCGACCCCGAGGGCATCTTCTGGATGCGCGGGCTGCTGCGCGACTTCGCGGACCGCGGCGGCACCGTGCTGCTCTCGTCGCACCTGCTGCGCGAGGTGGAGGCGGTCGCGGACCGGCTGGTCGTCATCGGCGGCGGGCGCGTCGTGGCGCAGGGCGACAAGTTCGAACTCCTCGCCGCGACCGGCACGCTCGTACGGGCGCTGGACCGGGCCGCCCTGGACGTGGCCCTGGCCCGCGCCGGGCTGACCGGCACCGCGACGACCGACGGGGGCGTCCTCGTGCAGGCCGACGCGGAGACGATCGGGCGGGCGGCGGCCGGCGCGGGCCTGGTGCTGCTCGAGCTGCGCCCGGCCGGCAGCGGCGGGCTCGAACAGATGTTCCTGAGCCTGACCGCCGGCGACTCGGTGCGGGAGGCCGTCCGATGACCGCCGTTCAGCAGGCCCCGGCCGGTGCGGCGGACGTCGCGCCCGAACGCGACGGCGGGCGTACCGGGATCCCGCTCCGCCGGCTCACCCAGGTCGAGCTCCGCAAGCTGGCCGACACCCGCGCGGGGTTGTGGCTGCTGATCGTGATCGGGCTGGCCGCGGCCGCGACGGCCGCGATCATGATCTTCGCCGCGCCGGACGCCGAGCAGACCTTCCAGGGGTTCCTCTCCTTCGGCCTGGTGCCGGCGAGCGTTCTGCTGCCGGTGCTCGGCATCCTGTCGATGACCAGCGAATGGTCGCAGCGGACGGCCCTGACCACGTTCACCCTCGAGCCCCGGCGGGGGCGGGTCGTCGCGGCGAAGCTGATCGCGGCCGTGCTGATCGCGGTCGCGACCACGGCCGCGGCGGCCGCGCTGTCCGCGGCCGGCAACCTGATCGCCATCGGTACGGGCGGCGACGGCGACTGGCACATCGAGGCCGCCCTGGTGGGTCAGCTGCTCGTCAACCAGCTGGTGTTCGTGCTGATGGGCTCGGCGTTCGGCGCCCTGCTGATGAACTCGCCGCTGGCGATCGTGCTGTACTTCGCCATCCCGACGGTCTGGTCCGTGCTCGGCGAGATGGTCCGGTGGCTGCGCACGGCCGCGGGCTGGATCGACATCAACCTGACGTCGGTGCCGCTGAGCGAGCCGGGAATGACCGGCGAGCAGTGGGCACGCTTCGGCGTCGCCGCCCTGGTCTGGGTGGCGCTGCCGCTGGCCCTGGGCACCGTGCGGGTGCTGCGGCGCGAGGTGTCCTGACCCGCCGGGCGCCCGGCCGGGCGGCTAGGCTCGATCCATGCCGATCGGTTCGCAGCCGCCCGGTCGCCGGGGCACCGTCGACCGGCCGTACAGCGCGCTCAATCTGCGGATGGTGCTGGCCGCGTTCGGTTTCGTCGTGTGCTCGGCCCTGGCCGTCGTGCTGTGGCACGCGGGCTGGACCGTGCCCGGATGGCTGCTCGCCGCGTGGGCAGTGGTGGCGGTGGTCGACATGGTCGTGGTGCAGCTGCGCCGACGGGCCCGGCGCCGCTGCGACGGAGGTCGGGAGCATTCCCTCTTCGAGTAGGTCGCGTCTTGCCCCTTTTGGGGGCTTGATCCGGGTAGCGTCCCCTTCTGTGCGCGCCTCACCGGCGCGGCGTCGAAGGGAGTCCCCATGGCCCGCCTCCGCTTCGCCGCGGTCGCCCTGCTGATCCTGCCCCTGCTTCCATACGCCTCCGCGGCGGACGCGGCGCCGGCCGCCCCGGCGGCCCCGGCGGAACCGCGTTTCGACGACGTCCGGGAGCTGACCCGCAAGCAGCTCGACGTCTCGAGGCTGGGCATCGGCCGCGAGGGCAGCCCGCAGCGGGCCCGGGCCGCCGCGCCGACCCCGCCCGTCGGCACCGTGCGGGAGTGGCTCGGGCTGAACGAGATCGACGGCGGCGTCTACCGCAAGGACTACACGCTGCGCAGCGTCGGGAAGCACATCGAGGTCTGGGTCGCCAAGGACGTCGCCTTCCCGGCCGGCGACTGCCGCCCGGCCTCCTCCACCCAGGTGACGGACGCACAGATCGCCGAACTGGTGAACGAGTTCGACGAGACCATCTGGCCGCGCGAGACGGCCGCGTTCAGCACGCCGCGGGAGCGCGACGGGACCAAACCGCAGCTGACCGGCGGCGACTACACCGGCGACGGCGCCAAGACCGTCACCCTGCTGGACAACGTCCGCGACGACAACTACTTCGACTTCCCGAAGGCGCAGACCTACATCGCCGGCTTCTTCTCCTCGCAGATCAACGATCTCGTCGACCGCAACGTCATGACGATCGACGTGTACGACTGGCTGCACCGCTCCGGGGCCAACCCGCCCGACGAGCCGACCGACGACCTGTGCACCAGCCGGCCCGCGCGGCCCCGGATGTACGAGGGCACGTTCGCGCACGAGTGGCAGCACCTGCTGCAGTCGTACACCGACCCGGCCGAGGAGCTCTGGGTCAACGAGGGCCTCTCCGACTACGCGCAGACCCTGGTCGGCTACGTCGACGGCAACGCCACCGTCTACCGCGCCGGCATGGACAGCCACCTCGCCTGCTTCCAGGGCTTCGGCACGGTGCGTACCCGCTACAACACCAACCCCCGCCCGTGCGGCGGGCCGCAGAACTCGTTGAACCTCTGGGACGAGGGCGGGCCCGCCGACGTGCTCGCCGACTACGGCAACGCGTACCAGTTCATGCTCTACCTGCGGGACCGCTTCGGCGCCGCGGCGCTGTCGCGGCTGCACCGCGACGGCGCGGACCAGGGCCTGGCCGGGGTGTCCGCCGCGCTCGGCGACGACGTGCAGCTGTACCGGGTCCTGCACGACTTCCAGACCATGACCCTGGTCGACAAGGTGATCGGCGACTCGCCGGACGGGGTCATGGTCGGCGTGCCGCGGGAGCGGGTGGTCACGCCGAGCGTGCGCTCGACCGTGAACCTGGACAATCCCTCCTCCTACGACCAGCCGGGCGCGGCGCCCAACGGCGCCGACTACGTGCGGCTGCGCGGCGCCGACTCCAAGCCGCTGCGCGGCTCGCAGCTGCGGTCGGTGCGGTTCTCCGGCGCGCGCACCCTGCCGAAGGAACCCCTGAAGTGGACGGTGCGCGACGGCGCGCTCTTCTCCGGCGACGCCAGCGATCTCGACGTCTCGGCGGTGGTCGCGGTGAGCGTGCCGGCCGCAGACCCGATCCTGCGGGTACGGCAGAAGTACTCCACCGAGGCCGACTACGACTACGGCTACGTGACCGTCTCGGCCGACGGCGGGCACACGTACACCGCCGTCGCCGGTGACAAGACGGTCAAGGGGCCGCTCGGGCCCGCGATCAACGGCGAGAGCAACGGCTTCGCCACGCACACCTACGACCTATCCGCGTACGCCGGAAAGCGGATCCTGCTCGGCTTCCGCTACGTCAGCGACCAGTCGATCAACAACGGCGGCTGGTTCATCGACGACGCGAGTCTCGGCGGCACCTCCGTCACCGACGGCTCGACGCTGGCCGGCTTCCGCTCGCCGACGCAGATCGTGCCGCAGCGGGTGCACGCGTGGAGCGTGCGGCTGGTCGGCCTCGACGAGAAGGGGCGCCGGGCGCGGCAGGTGCCGCTCGCCCAGTTCGCGGCGCTGCGGCCGTACCGCAGGGTGGTCGCGATCGTCGCCTACGACGAGCCGACCGGGATGATCAAGCAGTACGCGCCCTACACGCTGACGGTCAACGGCGTGGTTCAGCCGGGCGGCAGCACGCCGTAGATCAGGGCGGTCGAGCCGAGGCCGCTCTGACCTGCACTCGACTCCAGCCGCGGCCGGGCCCTGGCCGGGGCGTTGGGCTCCGGGCCTGGCCGCGTCGACCGCCTACCTGTCAGCGCGGGTCTGTGCGGCGGCGAGCTGTTCCCGGTGCACGGGGAAGCACGGCCTTTCCGGCCAGGGGCGGCAACACGTGACGAGCGGCCGCTCCACGGGTTCCGCGTCGGCGAGGGTGCGGATCGCCGTGGCGCACGGCCGGTGGCCCAGCCGCGCGGCGGCTTGCTGGACCACCGGCGCGTACGTCGGCGGATCGGCGGCGGCCAGAGCTCCGAGCGCGGCCAGGGCGCGGAGCCGGACCGGTTCGACCGGATCGGCGGTCCGCTCGGCGAGGAACCAGGCATTCACCGGCGACGGGTCGGCCGCCATCACGGCGACGGCCGCCTCTCGGGCGTGGCCGTTGCGATCCAGGGAGGCCAACGCGGCCGCCAGGCTCAGGTCGGGCTGGGGTTCGGCAGCCGTCACGGCGTCGACGAACGGCTTCAACTCGCTGGTGAGTTCAGCGTGCCGGGCCCGGAAGCTCAACCCGTCCAGCAGGCCCGGGCAGGTACTCAACTCGGCGAGCGCGGCCGCGCCGACGGTCTCCGGATCGGCTAGCGCGCGAAGCAGATCGCGCAGTCTCGCGACGTCCCGCCGGTCTGCGCGGAGGGCATGGTCCCGAATCAGGTCCCGCGAGGACTCCGCCAGCGCGTCCTGCCGTCGCTGCGCGCGGGTGAACAGGTGGACGATGCCGGCCCAGAAGCAGAGGACGCCAAGCAGCACCGCCAGGACCCCCATGATGACCGGGGAGATGCTGCGGATCCCGTAACCCCAGGCGTCGACGACCACGAAAGCTCCGCCGCCGCCGAAGAGAATCCCGCCACCGATCAGGGCGAGCTCCTCGGTGCGATTCTCCGGGACCCGGGAAACCCGCCCCAGGGCCGGCCCCGCCAGAGTCGGCTGTGCCGAAATCGGCTCTGCCGAAATCGGCTCTGCCGAAATCGGCTCTGCCGGACTCGGCTCTGCCGGACTCGGCTCTGCCGGGATCGGCTGTGCCGGGATCGGCGGGAGCCGGCGGCGGCTGCGCCAGACGTGAGCGAACCCGCGCCATGCCAGGTATCCGATGCCGACAACAGCCAGATAACCCGCCACGAACAGCGGTGACTCGAGAGCGATCTCGCCGAACCGCCACATGCCCTGCAGGAGGGCGAGTCCCACCGCAACGGCGAGCGCCCCGACGATCACCCAGGCGATGACGTCGCCGGCGTCCCACCGCCGCCTCGTGTTGCGCATCCGCGCACCGTACCGACGTTGATCTTGATTGAAAACCCGGTCGCGAGATGGTGTCCGCGCGAAGCCGATCAGCCGGGCGGCAGGACGCCGTAGATCAGGGCGGTCGAGCCGGAGCCGGCCCGGTTGATGTGCCCGCCGCAGAGCACGTGTGCGCCGGTGGCGGGCAGCGCGCCGAGGTTGGCGAGGGCCTCGAGGCTGATCCGGTGCCGCTGGTAGACCAGCCGCGAGACGGCGTAGGTCGCGTCGGCGCCGGGATCGGGGCCGAACGTGTCGGTGCCGGTGCCGCCGCGGTGGCCGAGCCGGCCGGTCTCGACGAGCCACCGCACCGCCTCGAGGCCGAAGCCCGGCTGGTGCATGACCCCGTCGGCGTCGAAGTTGTAGTACGCCTCGGTGCCCCACCGCGACTCCCAGCCGGTCCAGAGGATGACCATGGACTCGTCCGGGATCCGGCCGTGCCGCCGCTCCCAGGCCTCGAGGTCCTCGACGGACAGTTCGTAGTCGGCGTCGCGGGCGCAGCGGGAGCGGATGTCGATCTTGACCGCGGGCAGGAAGAGGTCGGCCGGGTCGAGTTCGTCGGCGAGCGCGGCGCCGGCGGTGAAGTGCCCGGGCGCGCCCCAGTGCGTGCCGGTGTGCTCGCCCTCGCGGACGAACCGCAGATGGAAGCCGTCGTTCTCGATGCTGGCGACGGTCTCGAGCTCGAAGGCCGGGTCGCCGGGGTAGACGCTGGTGGTCGCCGGATCGTTGACGTGCGAGAGGCTGATCAGGTCGAGGCGCAGACCCGCACGGCCGCCGCCCGGCACGCCCCGCCAGTCCCGTCGCTGCCGCAACCGTCATCGCCCGTCGTCGCAGGAGAGCCCGTCCCGATCATCCTGCCCGATCGGTCGCGCCCCGTCGTGCCTTCCGGCGCGGCGAGGCGTCAATCGGCGAGCATCAGGGCCAGGCGGCCGGTGCGGGCGTGCTTGGCCGCGTACATGGCGGCGTCGGCGCGGGCGATCAGGGCGCGCGGGGAGCCGGCGGCCGAGTCCTCCCAGGCCACGCCGATGCTGGCCTGGGGAAGCAGCCGCTCACCCGCGACGTCCAGGTGGCTCGCGCTCAGGGCGGCGACAAGCGTCTCGCCGATCCGGCGGGCCTGGTCGGGGCCGGGCACGTCGGCGCAGATCACCACGAACTCGTCGCCGCCGAAGCGGCCGACGACGTCGCCGTCGCGGACCGAGGCGCGCAGCCGGCCGGCGACGTAGGTCAGCAGCTCGTCGCCGGCCGCGTGCCCGTGCCGGTCGTTGACCTGCTTGAACTCGTTGAGGTCGATGAAGACCACCGCCGTGCCGCGGGTGTTGCCGGACCCGGTGAGCGCGTCCTGAAGCGCGGTCAGCGTCGACGCCCGGTTGCGGCAGCCGGTCAGCGCGTCGTAGGTCGCCCGTTGCTTGAGCTCCTCGCGCATCCGGACGTCCTCGGTGACGTCGGTGAGGCAGATGATCGCCCCGGTCACCTCGCCGGACGCGGTGGTCAGGCTCCGCAGGCTGGCCCGGACCCGGCGCAGGCCGCGCCCGAGGTAGCCGTACTCGACGTCGGCGTCGCGGCTGGAGCCCAGCACCGCGGCGATGGCCGCGTCGACGGCCGGCCGGTCGCCGGCGACGATCGGACTCAGGCACTCGTCGCTCAGCAGATCGCCGGTGCCGGCGCCGAGGGAGCGGGCGGCGCGCTCGTTCAGGTAGACGACCCGGCGGTCGGCGTCGATCTGCACGATGCCCATCGGGATCGTCTCGGTGAGCCGCCGCAGGAGCTGCTCGCCGGCCCGCAGCGCCTCCTGTGCGTCCATCTCGTCGGAGATGTCGAGCATCTCGGCGACCACCCGCGGATCGTCGGGGTCGGCGAGCAGGTTGCGGTTGGTGATCTCGAACCAGACCGGGTGCCCGTCGCGGTGCAGGTGGCGCAGCCGGACCCGGCGGGATTCGCCCTGCGGGGTGGCGAGCAGGTCCACCCAGCTGGCGATCGCACGCCCCTGATCGTCGGGGTGCACGAGGTCCAGCGCGCGAGTGCCGATCAGCTCGTCCGGCCGCCAGCCGAGCAGCAGGGAGATCTCCGGGTCGGCGCCCTTGATCACGGCGGCCGGGTCCTTGCGGATGGTGACCAGGCGCGGGCGGATCGGCGCGTGCTCCAGCGACACGCCGTCGGGTCGCCCCTGCAGCCCGGTGAGGATGGCGGCGAAGACGCCGTGCCGGTGGGTCATGTCGATCAGGTGCATCCAGACCAGTTCGTCCGGGGCGGCCGCGGGGTGGACGCGGTCGACGGCGACGCCCTCGGCGAGCACCTTGTGCCAGGCCTCGATCGCGATCCTGGTGTCGTCGGCGGTCACCAGGGCGAGGGCCGACTGCACTCCCACGATCTGGCGCAGGCCGTCGACACCGAACCCGTCCGGCGGCGGCACGAACTGGCCGGCCGGCGAGATCGCGCCGACGAACGCGTCCGGATGCTGCAGGAGGGTGGCCTCGAACACCGCGTCGCGGGCGGCTGGCTCCATCATCTTCGCGTCGTGGTCCACAAACCCAGCATCGACCGCCCCCGCCCGGGGCAAAGCAAAACCATCCCGGAAGACATTGACAGTGTCAATGAAACAGTGTCAGTATGACCGGCATGTGGACGATGGACGAGCTGGTGGAGCGGGTGGGCCGGGCCCTGTCCGCCGAATACCCCGGCGCGCCCAACGGCCGGATCCGCGACGTGCCCGACCGCCGCGCCATCCGGTGGTACACGACGACCGGCCTGGTCGACCGCCCCGCCGGCATGCGGGGGCGCACGGCGCTCTACGGGCCACGGCACCTGCTGCAGCTCGTGGCGCTCAAGCGCCGCCAGGCGCAGGGCCACTCGCTCGCCGCGATCCAGGCCGAGCTCGCCGGGGCTGCGGACGCCGAGCTCCAGCTCGCCGCCCGGGTACCGGACGAGTTGCTGACCAGCGACGACGCGGCCGGACCGGCCGACGGCCCGGCGCGACCGCGGTTCTGGGCCGCCGCGCCGGCGGTCGCCGAGCGGCCGATCACGCGGCCGGCCGCCGCGACGGCCCGCCCGGTGGGCGGCGTCGCGCTGGGCGGGGGCGCGATCCTGGTGCTCGCGGTGCGCCCGGACGCCGCCGACTACGCCGCCATCGCGACCGCCGCGCGGCCCCTGCTCGACCTCCTCGCCGACCGCGGCCTGCTGACCGGCGAGAACCCCGAAGATGGGAGCCCGTCATGACCCTTTCCGTCACGCCGATGGATGCGGTGGAGATCGACCGCATCCGGATCCTGCCCGACGCCGGCATCGGCTCCCTGCGCACCGAACGCGGCAACCTTCCGCTGGACCGCCTCGACGTGCAGGCCTCGATCAGCGGCCTGGTCGCCCGCACCACGGTGACCACCGAGTTCGTCAACGCCTTCGACACCGCGCTCGAGGCGACCTACGTCTTCCCGCTGCCCGACCGCGCCGCGGTGACCGGCATGACCATGACCGCGGACGGGCGCACCGTCGCGGCCGAGCTGCAGGAGCGCGCGGCGGCCCGCGAGGCCTACGACCGGGCGATCGAGTCCGGCCGGCGCGCGTCCATCGCCGAGGAGGAGCGCCCCGACGTCTTCACCATGCGCGCCGGCAACATCCTGCCCGGCGAGCGCGTCACCGTCGAGCTGGTCCTGGTCGGGCCGCTGCCCTGGGAGGACGGCGCCGCAACGTTCCGGTTCCCGCTGGTCGTGGCCCCGCGCTACGTGCCGGGCACGCCGCTGCCCGGCCCGGTCGTCGGTTCCGGGCGGGCCCTCGACACCGACGCGGTTCCGGACGCCTCCCGCATCACTCCCCCGGTGCTGCTGCCCGGGTTCCCCAACCCGCTGCGGCTCACCCTCGGCGTCGACATCGACCCGGCCGGGCTGCGGCTCGGCGAGATCCGCTCGAGCCTGCACACCGTGACGCACGAAGGCACCCGGATCGAGATCGCCCCGGGCGAGCGCGCCGACCGCGACTTCATCCTGCGCCTGCCGTACGCGGGCGACGGCTCCGGCGCGGTGTGCGTGCCCGGCGAGGGCGACGACGGACCCGGGGGCACCTACCAGCTGGTGCTCCTGCCGCCGGACGACGACGCCACCGCCACCCGGGAGAAGGACGTGGTGCTGCTGCTGGACCGCTCCGGCAGCATGGGCGGCTGGAAGATGGTCGCCGCCCGCCGGGCCGCCGCCCGGGTGGTCGACACCCTCACGGCCGGCGACCGCTTCGCGGTGCTCACCTTCGACCACCAGGTCGACCGGCCCGCCGACCTCGGCGAGGGCCTGTCGCACGCGAGCGACCGGCATCGCTTCCGCGCGGTCGAGCACCTGTCCCGCGCCGACGCGCGCGGCGGCACCGAACTGCTCGCCCCGCTGCGCGAGGGGCTGACCCTGCTCGGCGGCTCGACCGCCCGGGACCGGGTCCTCGTGCTGGTCACCGACGGGCAGGTCGGCAACGAGGACCAGATCCTCGCCGAGATCACGCCGCTGATCGGCGGCACCCGGGTGCACACCGTCGGCATCGACCGGGCCGTCAACGCCGGGTTCCTGGGCCGGCTCGCCGCGCTCGGCGCCGGCCGCTGCGAACTGGTGGAGAGCGAGGACCGCCTCGACGAGGCGATGGAGCAGATCCACCGGCGGATCGCCGCGCCCGTGCTCACCGACGTGACGATCACCGGCGCGGGCTGCACGGTCGAGGCCGCGGCGCCGCGGACGGTCTTCCCCGGCGTGCCGCTGGTGGTCTTCGGCCGCTACACCGGCGCGGCTGGCGCGGCGCTGACGGTGCGCGGCCGCGACCGCGCCGAACGGGACTTCGTCCGCGAGGTGCCGGTGCGGGTGAGCGCCGAGCCGGCCGTCACCGCGCAGTGGGCGCGGGCCCGCCTGCGCGAGCTCGAGGACCGGTACGCGGCCGGCGAACGCGACCTGGAGCAGCGCATCGTCGCCACGTCCCTGCGCTACGGGGTGCTGTGCCGGTTCACCGCGTTCGTGGCGGTGGACAGCCGGGTGGTCAACGAGGGCGGCGAGAGGCGCCGGGTGACGCAGCCCGTCGAGTCGCCGTCCGGCTGGGACATGCTCGCCGCCGATGCACCGCCGGCCGCCCCGCTCGCGGCGGCGCCCCCGTTCCTGCTCGCCGGGGCCGTGGCGCCGATGCCGCCGCCCGCACCCGGAAGCGCCGGCATCGCGGGACTGCGGAAGTCGGCAGCGCGCACCGGACCGGCGCCGTTCGCGGCGATGCCGGCGAGCCTGCAGGCGTCGAACCGCGTCGCGGGCGCCGCGGCGGCGGGGGGTTCCGGCCCGACGGTTGCCGACCTCAAGGCCATCGTCGGGGTGGAGGCGGGCCGGCTGCGCGACGCCGAGGCCCGCTCGGTGTTCGAGCGCCGCGATCTGCTCGCCGACCTGGCCAGCCGGCTCGGTGCGCTGCTCGAGGGCATGACCGGCGACGAGCTGAAGGGGCTGCGCGCCCTGGTCGAGCGGCTCCGTGCGCCAGGAAGCCTCGAGGAGAAGTGGGCCATGGCCCGCGAGACCCTCGAGGCGTTCGCCCCGGCGCCCGCGCGCAAGGCGTTCTGGAAGCGCTAGCCGCCGCCCGGCGGCGGAACGGGGACGGCCCGCCGCGAGGCGGGCCGTCCGTGCGTGCCGGGGTGATCAGGGGCCGCTGACCAGGTTGGTGACCTGGTGGCCGCTGTTGACCGCGGCACCCGTGTTGTTGATGACGTGCGAGATCGTGCCGGTGCCGCCGAGCGACACCGTGACCATGTTGTGGAACCGGACGCCGGACTTCACCGGCACCTCGAACGCGCGGGCGTTGACCACGCTGGGGTTGACGTTGAAGTAGGCGTACGAGCCCAGGCCCCAGGCCTCGTGGTTGTTCACCGAGTCCGCGACTTTGTACGCCGCCCAGCCCTGCGTCGAGCCGTTCATGTAGGCGGCCTGGTTCGGCGGGTCGTAGGGCATCTCGTTCTGGTAGAAGTACGTGCGCCCGTTCTCGCCGTTCCAGATGGTCTGGTACTGCTGGTAGTGCTCGACGAAGAGGCCGTAGAACGTCACGTTGTCGCCGTTGACGGTCAGGCCGTTCGCCGCGGTGTTGACGTTCCAGCCGACGGTGTTGTTGTCGCCGTGGTCGGCGCGCCAGATCCAGGCGTGGTCGCCGATCACGTTGTCGCTGTTGATCCGCAGGCTCACCGACGCCTTGCCGGCGATCGAGCCGCCGATCCGGAAGAACACGTCGGACAGCACTGTCGGGTTGGCGGCGTGGTTCGCCGAGGAGCCGCTCGGGCCGACCTCCATCAGCACCGGCGAGTTGGTGGTGCCGGCGTCGAAGAGCAGGCCGGCGACCCGCACGCCGTCGACGTCGGCGACCGTCATCGCGGTGATGCCGTTCTGCGGTATGAACGTGGCCAGGCCGAGACCGAGCACGACCGTGCCGGCCCGGGTCACGTTGATCGTCTGGTTGAGGTTGTAGACCCCGGGCGTCACCAGCAGGTTCCTGCCCGACGCCAGGGCGGCGTTGATGTTCGCCGCGGTCTCGCCCGGCCTGACCACGAAGAACGTGCCGATCGGCAGCGACTGCCCGGCCGGGTTGCCGTTCGCCCAGGTGGTGCCGGCGGAGTTGGTCCGCAGCGCGGGCACGAAGACCTGGTAGGCGCCGGCAGAGTCGACGTACAGGTACGGCTTCTCCGCGACGACCGGCGTCTGGTTGACCGTCGTGTACGGCGGGGTCGGGAAGCTGTTGGCCGGCGCGCCCGCAGTGCCGACGAAGACCTGGTTCCAGTTCGAGCCCGACCAGGAACCCAGCTGCGAGTTGCGGGTGATCCACTGCTGCTGCGAGCCGGACTGGATCTGCCCGTCGATCCTGGTGTCGGACATCCAGCCGCCGGAGGACCAGCCGCCGTCGGAGAGCGCCAGGTTGCCGCGGACGTGCATGCGACGGTACGGCGCCGCCTGCGACACGGCCCACCGGTCCAGCCCGCCGGGCGGCGTCACCGAGAGGCCCTCGGCCGAGCGCCAGAAGTTCTGGGTGGCGTTCTGCGAGCCGTCCGGCCACCAGTCGGCCTCGGCGTGCACCGCGCCGTTGATGTTCACCGCGTCCGGGGTCAGGCCGAGGCCCGCCACCTGGGTGAAGAAGCCGACGTTCGCGTCGACGTTGTACGAGCCCGGCTTGAACAGCAGGGCGTACCGGGCGTTGCCGAACTGGTTGGACACCTGCTGGTCGAAGACGGTGTTGAGCCGGTTCTGGATGGTCGACTGCGACATCGACGGGTCGAAGATCGTCACGTTCGGGCCGAGGTCGGGGTTGCCGCCCGGCGGGACGGTCGTGGGCGTCACCGGCGGGGTGGTCGGGTTCGGGGTGCCACCGGAGACCGTCCATTTCTGATTGGCGCCGCCGCCGCAGCTCCAGAGCTGGAGCCTGGCGCCGTCGGCGAGGTTGTTGTCCTTGATGTCGAGGCACTTGTTCGCCTTGACGTTGACCAGGTCGCGCCCGGCCGTGTACGTCCACTGCTGGCTGGTCAGCCCGGCGTAGCAGTCCCACAGGTGCACGACGGCGCCGTCGGTGGTGGCGCCGCCCGCCACGTCGAGGCACTTGCCCAGGCCCCTGAGCGACCTGTCGTCGCCGTGTGTCCAGGTCTGGTTGGCGTTGCCGGCGCAGGACCACATCTGCGGCTGGTTGCCGTTGGCGCTCGAGCCGCCGGTGACGTCGAGGCACTTGCCGTTGGCGGAGCTGACCACGGTGCCGGTGGTGGCGGCCGCGGCCTTCGTGACGCCGACGACGCCGAGCGCGACGACGATCAGGGAGCAGGCGAGCGCTGCGCGGACGCGCGGCCGGGGACGCCGGCGCTTTTCGGGGGGATTCATGGGGGCCCTTCGGTACTGGGTGGGGATCAGGCGGGGTTGCCGGCGTGGGTCAGGGTCTCCCAGGCGACGAAGAGGTTGTTGCTGCCCTGCGGGCGCCGGGCGAGGGTGTAGGTCTCGGTGTTGGCCATCGCGATGCCCAGGCGGTTGTGCAGCGCGTTGAAGGCGACCTCGGTGATCGGCCCGAGGCCGCGGGTGACGCTCCCGCCGCAGATGTTCGCGGGCACCGCGACGCCGTTCTCGAACCTGGTGTGGAAGCCGAGCGCGTGCCGCAGCCGGTCCTGCAGTCCGGGGTACAGGTCGCCGCCCTGGATGCGGCTGGTCTCGGCGACGTGCGCGATCGCGGAGATGCCGTAGCCGGTGTGGGTGAAGTCGCGGCAGGTCTCCTGGGAGAGGCCGTCGACGAAGGTGCTCTGGCCCTGCCAGTAGCTGATCAGCTCGGCGCGGGTGTCGATGCCGCCGGCCGGCGGGTACTTCGGCTGGGAACCGTCCGCGGCGATGTAGACGTAGGACGCGGCGCGCAGTTTGAAGCGCTCGACGGCCCGGTCGTAGGCGGCCCGGTCGTCGAGGAAGACGGAGATGCCGACGGCGGCCTCCATCATCGACAGCTCCCAGTTGCCGTTGCTGTGGATGCCGGGGATGACCACGGGCAGGTAGACGGTGCGCAGCATGGTGGCGAAGCGCGCCTGGTTGGGCCAGCTCGGATAGGTGTACCTGATGATCTCCGCGGCCCGGGGCCACACCGAGCCGGCCCAGGCCGTCTGCAGCGGCGCGTTGCTGTTGGTGTGGTTCCTGATCGTGGCGGACCAGGCGTCCATGATCGCGATCGCCTTGGTCGCGTACGCCTGGTTTCCGGTGATGTACCAGGCCAGCGCGTCGGTGTACGCCGCGATGGCGTCCTCGCGTTCGTCGGTGCAGCCGTTGTTCGGGTTGGAGTAGGAGCCGCACTCGACGGTCGCGCGTGGCATCGGCGTACGGGACAGCGAGGCGTACCTGCTGGCCATCATCTGCTGGTAGGCGCTCGTCCAGGGCTGGGCCTGCGCCGCGACCCTGCCCTTGACGAAGTCGAGCTGGGCGCGGCTGAGCAGGACGCCGGGGTGGTTGAAGGCGGCGGCGGTGACGGCGGTCGTCCCGGCGGGGATGGACCTGGGGGCGGCGGTGGCGGTGCCGACCGCCGCGAGGACGGCGGCGACGACGGTGCCGGTCGCGAGCAGCACACGGCTGGGGGATCTGCGCATGACGGACTCCGGGTGGGGATGTTAACCGGAAGGGGACTTAACAGTTATGAAACTTAATCGCGACGATCGGGACGTGGTCAAGCAGACATCGATCGACTTAAGAATGGCGAAAGGTTCTCCCGCCGGAGAGCGCTTTCCCGTGCCAGGGGCCGGGATCGCAGCCATGGAACCGGTTTCGGCGAGAAAGCGCTCTCACCGGAAGGTGCCCGACCCAGGCGGGGTGCTACCTGGCCGAGCAGGCACGGGCGCGCGCTATTCCCGCCTCCGCAGCGCAGCGATGGAGCAGTCGAGCACCCGGCCGTCCAGGGTGCCGACCACAAGGCGGTCCTCCCCCGCCCGCGCCAGTGAGAACGGGACGACACGGTGATCGTTCACCCGAAGGTGCTGCCGCGCCTGCACCGCGCCGTCTCCCGCGCGCAGGATGACCAGTTCCCCCGAGTCGAACGCGACGTAGACGAAGTCGGCATCCGCGTCGAGGGCAGTGGGCTGACGATCGGCGGTGAACACCCATTGCGGCTCGCCCGTCGGAAACGCACGGCGGACCACGAAGGCGTTCCCGGCCAGAAACCCGGCGTAGTCGTGAACGGTGCCGGTATGGACGAGCGCCGGTCCGGCACGATCGTCGAGGTAGGCGCCGCAGCCACCGAACAGATGACCGCCTCGCGACGTGTCCCACTCGAGCGGGAACAGCCGCCGCACCCGTCCCTGGGGCGCATCGACGGCGACCACCCATTTGTCGCCATGGGGTTCGCTGCCGGTCCCCTGAAGAAACAGCAGATCCGGCGCGTACCGGATCTCGAAGTAGTGATTGCGCTGGTGGTAACCGCCAAGCTGGACCGTGACCGGGCGCGCGCCGTCCGGGTCCACGAGGGTGACCTCTCCGGTCATCGCCGCAGGGTCGTACCCGGTGTTGCGCAGCGCCCACCGGCCGTCGGCCCGGGATGCCATGACCGCGGGGAAGGCGACCCGGTGTGTTGCCCGGACGGCGCCGTCGTCCAGGTCGACCTCCAGCACGACGGTCGGATCGCTCGCTCCTCGGCCGCCGGAGCCGTATGGAGTCCGCGTCAACGCCAGCGCCGTGCGTCCGGCCGGCAGCGTGCTCACCTGGCAACCGATGCCGTCGGTCGGTATCCGCCACGCGCATTCCTCGGACGCCGTCGGCCAGCACTCCAGGGTGACGCCTTCGAGCGCGGCAAGGATCCGGCCGTCGGCGAGGGCCTGCACCGCCCAGACCCCGCCGCGGGGCATCCAAGCTTCTCCCCGTTCCGCGCAGAGCCGCTCGATGACGGCGACGGCGACAGCCGGATCGGGTTCTGATGCGTCCACATACGGCTCTCCGCAGTGGCGCCTGTGCAGCATGCCCGTTGTGGCCCGGTCCCAGTCGTTGCGCCGGATGGAGTAGGCCAGAGAGGTGGTGCCGGACGGCCCTTCGTCCTCGTCGCAAGGGATGGCCAGCACCAGGTCGAGAGTCTCCTGATCCCGCCAGGCGAGCCGCCGCACCGCGCGGTTGTCCGCCAGCAGCGACACGGTGGCGCCGGTGGACAGGTCCAGCAGGAGCAGCTCGCCCTCGTAGAACCACCCACCGTCGTACGCGCCGGCGCCGATCGCCAACAGCGGCAGAGTGGGATGGAAGGCGAGCGCGTTGACCGGTCGATGCGTAGTCAACTGGAACAGGCAGGTGAGATCATCGGACCGGTAGACCGCCGTCGGATACCAACCCGGATCTGACCGCAGCTGGCCGGTGATGACGGGTCCGTGCCATTGCGGCCCGAGCGCACCACCGACCGCGATGAGTGCTTCGTCAGGCGAGATCTCGGTGACGCGCGGCCGGCCGATCTCCCGGAACGGACCGGCACCCAACACCCGGTCCACCCGGGCCTCGAACACGCTCACCGGATACCGGCGGACTCGATTCTTTTGATCATGGCGAGATGATGCAGTCACGGACCCCCGCCTGGCAAATCCGGCCATGCTCGCCGATACGCGACCGACAGCTCCGGTCGTCGCGCCGCTCGGCGCCCAGCGTCACGGGGTCAGCAGCCGCCGGACGTCGATCGGCTGGCGCAGCGGAACGCCGCCGGGTCCGGGCGCCGCCGAGGCCCGGGCCGCGATCCGGAGAGCGCGTTCCTCAGACTCCACGTCGACGATCCGGTACCCGGCGAGCACCGGCATCCCGCACACCGCCGGCGCCGGTGCGCCGCGGTCCGGGCCGGCACCCGCCGGATCGTCGCCTGCCGCGCCGTCGCTGGTCACCAGGCGGGAGAGGCCCGCCAGGCCCTGCGTCTCCACCAGTTCCCCCGCCGCCGCGAGGTCGGCGTCCAGCGACGTCTGGTAGTCGTAGTGACGCCGGACGTCGGCGGGCGTCCAGGCGCCCATGGCGACGTGGTGCTGGATCAACAGGAACTTCGTCATACCCAGGAGTCGTGTCCGCCCCGCCGTTCTCGACACGCCCCACCACAGGACACCGGAGGACCCATGCCGATCGGACGGATGCACCACGTGATCTTCGACTGCCCGGACCCCCTGGCGCTGGCCACGTTCTACAGCCGGCTGCTCGGCGATCCGATCACCTACCGGGACGAGGATTTCGCCGTCGTCTCCGCCAGCGACCGGGCGTCCGGGCTCGCGTTCCAGCGCGCACCGGACCACCGGCCGCCGGCCTGGCCCGATCCCGCGCTCCCCCAGCAGATCCACCTCGACGTGATGGTCGAGGACGTCGCGGCCGCCCGCGCCGCGGTGCTCGCCCTCGGCGCTACCGAGCTGGCCGGTGCGGGCGTCTTCGCCGACCCGGCCGGGCATCCGTTCTGCCTGATCCCCCGCCCGGTGTGGGCGCCCGCGATCCTGGCGGGCGACGGATAGGCGGGCCGCCCGCACCGCCCGCACCGGGCGCTCCGCGGCATGACGCTGATCACCGGAGCGATCATCAGGTAGACACTGTCTACGGACGCTGCTAGACAATGTCCATGCCTGACCAGTTACGCGCCCACCTCGTCGAAACCGGTGTCGCGCTGGTCACCGCGGAGGGCACCGAGGCGCTGTCGCTGCGGGAGATCGCGCGCCGGGCCGGGGTGTCCCACGGCGCGCCGCGGCGCTACTTCCCCACCCACCGGCACCTGCTGGCCGCCGTCGCCCGGGTCGGCTACGAACGCCTGAGCACCCGCATCGGCGCGCTCGAGGTCGACGGCGATCCGCGCGCCGGGCTGCTCGCGCTCGGCCGGCTATACCTGGACTTCGCCCGCACCGAGCGGGGCATGTTCGAGCTGATGTTCCGGCACGAGTTGCTCCAGGGCAACCAGGAGGGGCTGCGCGCCGCCACCAAGCCGCTCTTCGCCGTACTGGTGGATCTGGTCGGGCGGGCGCGGCCCGGCACGGACGACGCGACCGTGGTAGCCGGGGCGCTCTGGGCCAATCTGCACGGCCTCGCCCAGCTCTGGCTTTGGGGCAGCCTGCAGATGACCGTCGACACCGACGACCCCGGCCCGCTGCTGCGCGCGGCGATCGACTCCTATGTGGAGCGCTGAGATGCTGCCGCGGGTCGCCCGGGCGATGCTGGTGCCGCTGTCCCGGCTGGCGTTCCGGCCCACCGTCGAGGGCCGCGAGCACGTGCCCCACCACGGCCCGGTGATCCTGGCCGCCAACCACCTGTCGGCGTTCGACAGCTTCCTCATCCCGCTGGTGTCGCCGCGACCGGTGGCGTTCCTGGCCAAGGAGGAGTATTTCACCCGGCCCGGGCTCAAGGGCCGGCTGACCCGGACCACGCTGCTGGCCGTCGACGCGATCGCCGTGCCGCGCGGGGCGCACCGGGCCGCGCAGGCGTCGCTCGAGACGGCCCTGGCGGTGCTGCGCGACGGGCGGGCGTTCGGCATACACCCCGAGGGCAGCCGGTCGCGCGACGGCCGGCTCTACCGCGGCCGTACCGGGGTGGCCTGGCTCGCGCTCGCCTCCGGCGCGCCGGTGGTGCCGGTCGCGGTCCTCGGCACCGAACGGATCCAGCCGGTGGGTGCCCGGCTGCCGCGGCCCGGGCGGGTGACCGTGCGGTTCGGCACGCCGCTGCGCTTCGCACCGCCGGCGGGCAGCGCGGCCCGGGCCCGCCGCGAGGCCACCGACGCCATCATGGCCGCGATCGGCGACCTCTCCGGCCAGGTACGCGCGCCCGGCTACAACGAGCTCTCCACGCCGAACTGATCAGCGCAGGGCCGGAAGGACCTTGGCGCCGAAGGCGTCGACGAACGGCATCAGGTCCTGCCCGACGTGGTGCAGGTAGACGCGGTCGAAGCCCAGCGCGGCGTAGCCGCGCAGCCAGGCGGTGTGCTGTTCCAGGTCGGCGGAGACGTTGACGACCTTGCGCACCTGGTCGGCCGTCACGTTCTCGGAGATCACGTCGAAGTGCTCGACGGTCTCCGAATCCCAGCACACCGGCGGCGGGAAGACGTTGCTTCGCCACTGGTCGTGGGCGATCGCCTCGGCCTCGTCCTCGGACGGCGCCCAGCTCAGATGCGCCTGCAGGCACACCGGGCCGCGGCCGCCCGCGTCCCGGTAGGCCGCGATCATCGCGCGCAGGTGCTCCTCCGGCGCGTTCACGGTGACCAGGCCGTCGGCCCAGCCGGCGCACCAGGCGGCGGTCGCCGTGCTGACGGCGGCGCCGATCAGGGCCGGCGGCGTCTGCGGGCGGGTCCAGAGCCGGGCCCGGTCGACCACGACCAGCCCGTCGCGGGTGACCTCCTCGCCGGCCAGCAGGTCGCGGATGACGCCGACGCATTCGAGCAGCCGGGCCTCGCGGACCTGCTTGCGCGGCCACGGCCCGCCGGTGATGTGCTCGTTGCTGTACTCGCCGCTGCCCAGCGCCGCCCAGAACCGGCCCGGGAACATCGCGCCGAGGGTGCCGATCGCCTGAGCGACGATCGCCGGGTGGTAGCGCTGGCCGGGCGCGTTGACCACGCCGAAGGACAGCTTCGTGGCCTGCAGCGCCGCGCCCAGCCAGGACCAGGCGAACGCCGACTGCCCCTGCCGCGCGCTCCACGGCGAGAAGTGGTCGGAGCACATCGCCGCCTCGAAGCCGGCGCGCTCCGCGGCGACGACCGCGGCCAGCAACTCGGCGGGCGGGATCTGCTCGTGCGAGGCGTGGATTCCGTACTGCGTCATACGCCTCGTTCCTACCCAGGCAGGGGCGGGTGCAACCGCCGTGCGCCACCATCATCCGGTGGACCCCTTCCATCTCGACTGCGACACCGGGATCGACGACGCGCTGGCGCTCGCGCTGCTGCTCGGGCACCCGCGCGTGACGCTCGCCGCCGTCGGCACCGTCAGCGGCAACACCTCGGCCGGCCAGGCGGCCCGCAACACCCTGGATCTGCTCGCGCTGGCCGGCCGCGACGACGTACCGGTCGCGGTCGGCGCGCACCACCCGCTCGGCGGGAGCTACGCCGGCGGCGCGACGCGGGTGCACGGCGGCAACGGCATCGGCGGGATCGCGGTGCCGCGCGCGGCCCGGATGCCGGCGGACGGCGACGCCGCCGGCCTGCTGATCGAGGCGGCCCGCCGGCACCCCGGGGAGCTGCGGGTGGTGGCCACCGGGCCGCTGACCAACCTCGCGCTCGCGCTGCGACGCGAGCCGGAGCTCACCACGCTGGTGCGGGACGTGACCGTCATGGGCGGCGCGGTCCGGGTGCCCGGCAACATCACCGGGCACGCCGAGGCAAACATCGCCAACGACCCCGCGGCCGCCGCCGAGGTGCTCGGCGCGCCCTGGCCGGTGACGCTCGTGCCGCTGGACGTCACCATGCGGCACCGGTTCGGCGAGCCGGACCGGGCGGCGCTGGCGGCCCGGGGCACCGCGCTGACCGCGGCGCTGGCCGCGATGCTCGTCGCCTACCTCGACCACTACGAGGCCCGGCTCGGCGAGCGCCGGGTGCCGCTGCACGATCCGCTCGCCGCGGGGATCGCCACCCGCGACCTGCACCCCCTCGACGCGCCGATGCTCGGGCTGCGGGTCGGGCCGGACGGGCGGCTGACCGAGGACGCCGCCGCGCGGCGGCGTACCCGGGTCGTGCTGTCGCTGACCGGCGACGCCGCCCCGGTGATCCGCCGGCTCACGCTGGGCATCTGATTGAGGTCACCGCAACCGGCGGGCGATCGGCCGCGGCAACGCCAGGATCCGGCGCGGCTCGCAGCCGGCGGCTCAGCCTGGCGAGGGCTGACCCCAGGTCAGGGTGATCTCGAAGTTGCCCTCGGTCGCGGCCTTGGCGACCAGCCAGCTGGTGGTGCCGGTGACCTTGACCCCGAACTTCACCTGAACGGTGTCGGGTGCCATGGCCCGGGTCTGGTCGAGAACCACCCGGGCCGCCGCGATGGCCGGCTCGACGGCCCGCCGGACGTGGCCCGCCACCGACTCGACGCCGACGGGAACGAATCCCTCGATCGGGGTTATCTCAATGGACACCGTCTCGTCCCCGTCGAGGGAGTAGGTCACGACCTGCGATTCGGACATCGAACCTCCCGGGACGGCGCTCAGGCGGAGCATCAGTCTGGACGGCTGCAGACGGTGATGCAAATATCGACGGATGGTCATCGAGCAGGTGGACGATCGACGTTTCACCGGGCCCGGCTACGACCCCTGGACGGTGACCGTCTTCGCCGGTGCCGCGCGCACACCCCTGGGCTGCGGCGTGCTGATCGACCGGCGCCGGGTGCTCACGTGCTGGCACGTGGTC
Source organism: Actinoplanes sp. NPDC049118 (assembly GCF_040648555.1). Taxonomy (NCBI): domain Bacteria; kingdom Bacillati; phylum Actinomycetota; class Actinomycetes; order Micromonosporales; family Micromonosporaceae; genus Actinoplanes; species Actinoplanes sp. NPDC049118. Next base: position 526,997 of record NZ_JBEZDY010000001.1, on the reverse strand, counting down.
GAGGGCCAGGACACGATCACCGTCGCCTTTCCCAAGGCCGGTGTGCCGCGGACGGTCCGGGTGGAGGTCGCCGAGACCCGTGGTGACCGGGATCTTGACGTGGCGGTGCTGCAGCTGGCCACCGACGCCCCGCCGGAGGCGGCACCGGCCCCGCTCAGGTCACCGCGCCCGCAGGACCTGGCCGGGGACCGGTGGTGGGCATTCGGATTCCCGCGGGAGTCCGAGTTCGGCGCGGACGCGCACGGACAGATCGGCATCGCCCTCGCGTACGGGCGGGTCCGGCTCGACACCCGGTCGCGGTACGTCGTCAAGGCCGGGTTCAGCGGCACCGGCGTGTGGTCGCGCGACTTCCACGCGGTCGTCGGCCTGGTCGTCCAGGCCCGGCAGGGCGGCCGTAACGCCGGCGACGCCGAGGCGCTCACCCTCTCCCAGATCGCCCGGGAACTTCCGGGCGAGAACCTGCAGGCGCTGGCCGCGTGGTCGATCGCCGCGGCCGGGGACACCGCTCTCGAGGCGTGGGGCTGGTCGCTGAGCACCGACCTGGAGGCCGTGCGGCACTGGCGGCCCCGGGCGCGCGGCGTGTCCATCGACACCGAGGGCGGCTACCGGTTCCGGGGCCGCACCGTGGCGCTGGCCGGCATCGTCGACTGGTTGCGGCGTACGGTGCCGGACACCCGGGTGCTGGTGCTCACCGGATCCCCGGGCGTCGGCAAGTCGGCCGTGCTCGGGCGCATCGTGACCACCGCCGACGAGGGCGTCCGCGCGGCGCTGCCGGAGGACGACCGCAATGTCCGGGCGCCCGTCGGCTCGGTCGCCTGCGCCGTCCACATGAAGGGCAAGACCGCCCTGGACGTGGCCGTCGAGATCGCCCGCGCCGCCTCGGTGCGGATGCCCAGGACCGTGGACGACCTGGTACCCGTCCTGCGGGACCGGCTGTCGCGGACCCGCGGCCGATTCAACCTGGTCGTCGACGCGCTCGACGAGGCGGCAAGCCCGGCGCAGGCCCGGCTGATCGTGTCCGCGCTGCTTCTGCCCATCGCCCGTACCTGCGCCCCGTTCGGTGCCCAGGTCATCGTCGGCAGCCGCCGCGTCGACGACCGCGGCTCCCTGCTGCGGGCGTTCGGGAAGAGCGCATACCTGATCGATCTCGACCGGCAGGAGTACTTCGCCGAGGCGGATCTGGAGGCGTACGCGCTGGCCACTCTCGCTCTGCTCGGCGCCGAGCGAGCCGGTAACCCGTACGCCGAAAGCGCGGTCGCCCAGCCGGTGGCGCGCCGCATCGCCACACTCGCCGACCGGAACTTCCTCATCGCCGGTCTCATCGCCCGCTCGCACGGCATGTACGACGAGGAGGCCATCGAGCCCGACTCGTTGTCCTTCACCGCGACCGTCGACGAGGCGCTCGCCGAATACCTCAACGGGCTGCACCCGATCGACGGGGTGCCGGCGACCGACCTGCTCATCGCCCTCGCCTATGCCCACCCGCCGGGGATGTCGATCGACCTCTGGCGGGTCGCGCTGGAAGCGCTCGACGTGAGGATCAGTCGTGAGGCGCTGCTCTCCTTCGCCGGCTCGTCCGCGGCGAACTTCCTGGTCGAGTCGAGCCGCGACGCCGGTACGCCCCGATACCGGCTCTTCCACCAGGCGCTCAACGACTCGCTGGTGAAGAAGCGGACCCTGCACGACCGCCGTGGCGCCGACGAGCTGGCGCTCGCCCGGCACCTCATCGGCTACGGGCGGCAGGCGGGCTGGGCGCAAGCCGACCCGTACCTGCTGCGGACCCTGCCCACGTACGCCGCCCGGGCCGGCATGATCGACGAACTGCTCGCCGACGACGCCTTCCTGCTCCACGCCGACCTTCCGCGCCTGACCCAGCTCGCCGAGCACGCGCTGACCCCGGGTGGGCGAGCCCGCGCCCGGCTGCTGCGGTTGACCTCACACGCCCTCAACGCCTCGCCGGCCGAGCGGGCTGCCCTGTTCGGGGTGACCTCCGCGCTGGAACAGCAGCCGAACACGTTCGCGGCGTGGCCCGAAGCGCCGTACCGGGTCGGGTGGGCGGCGGTGCCCAGCCGTGCCGAGCACAGCATTCTGGAGAGTCACACGGGCGCTGTCCGGGCGATCTGCGCCGTGACGGTCGACCGGAGATCCCATATCGCCTCGGTCGGTGACTTCCCACACGTGCGGCTCTGGGATCCGGCGACCGGCCAGCACTGGGTGGTGCCGATCAGGACCGGCGAACCGGGCCGGCAGAAGCAGGCCGGACCGCTCTTCGCGGCCTGCTCGGTGACCGGGGGCGGGCGGACGCTGCTCGCTGCCGCCGGCAAGAGCGGGCAGATCTACTTCATCGACCCGACCAACCGGCGCCTGGAGGGGACGTTCGCCGGGCCGTCCACGGCGATCCGGTCGCTGTGCACCGTCATCATCGAGCGACGTACCCACCTGGTGGCCGGTTGCGACGACGGAATGATCCGGATCTGGGAACTCCGGACCGGCGGCCAGGTCCGGGTGATCCCCGCGCACAACGGCCCGGTGCGGACCGTTTCGGTGGTCGACTACGCCCGCGGCCCGGCCGTGTTGTCGGCGGGGGACGACTACCTGGCGCGGGTCTGGGATCCGTCCGACGGGGGAATCATCAGCCAGTTCGGCGGTCATGTCGACCGGGTCCGGGCGGCCTGCTCCCTGACCGTCGGCGGCCGGGTGTCGATCGCCACCACCAACTTCACAAACGTCCTGATCCACAACCGCGGCGCTCTGGCGTCCACGGTCGGATCGAACGGGCACAGCAAGGCGATCCTCAGCATGGCGGCCTGCCGGGTCAACGGCCGGACCGCGCTGGCAACGGTCTCCAGCGACGGTGACGTCCGGGTGTGGGATCCCCGCGGGGGCGGCTGCCTGCGGGTCCTCGCCGGTCACACCGATGTGATCCACGCGGTCTGCACGGTCGTGCTGGACGGCAACGAGTACCTCGCCACGGGCGGCAGGGACCGCACGATCCGGCTGTGGGATCTGACCGCCGACGAGGGCCGGTCCGCCGCGGCTCGGCGCGGCGGCCGGACCAGCGCGGCGTGCACGATCCGGCTGGGGACCGACACGGTCGCGGGCGTGGACGGCACCAGCGGTGTGATCCGCCTGCAGGCCGCCGAGACCGGTGCCGAGATCCGGTTGATGGGTGGCGGCCTCGGTACGGTCAACAGCCTGTGCGCGGTGCGGGTCGGCTCCCGTGAGCTCGTCGTCGTCGCCAGCGACTTCGGTGTCATCCAGAGCTGGGAGCCGGGCACCGGCAAACAGATCCTGACGGACATCCGCCGCTTCGAACACCTACAGGCGGTCTGCGCCTTCCGCGGCGAGGACGGCGAGGACCTGCTGGCCATCGCCGGCACCCACAACCACCGGGTGTCCCTGCGGTTCTGCCGGCCGGACAACGGCCGGATCGTCCAGCGCCAACGCCTGACCGACCGGCTGAACTTCGGCGAATCGGTCGACGATGTCGAGCGGATCCATGCCATGCGGCAGATCTCCGGCGTCCAGCCGATGCTGGCCACGGCCGGCGACAACGATGTGATCGTGTGGGGTTCGACCGGCCGCTACCTGGGCCGGCTCCGGGGTCACGGCCACACGGTCCGGGCGCTGACCGAGATCACCGCGGACGGCAGGCGGATGCTCGCCTCCGCGGGCGACGACCGTACGATCCGGATCTGGGACCTCCAGTCCGGAACCTGCACCGCCGTGCTCACCGGTCACCTGGACGGCGTGAACGCCCTGTGCCCGGTCACCGTCGGCGGGCGGCCGCTGCTCGCCTCCGGCGGCAAGGACCGCACGATCCGGATCTGGGAGCCCACCGGCGGCTCCCCGATCCTCTCGATCCCGGTGCACTATCCGGTGCTGGCCTGCCTGGAGGTATCCAATCTGCTGTTCGCCGGCCTCACCGCAGGCTCAGTGGCCCTGAACCTGAACGCCCGCCATCAGGCCCTTCCGAACTTCTGGGAACGCTAGTGCCGGCCCGTGCGACGATTGCGGCGTGCCGGCCGAAGAGTTCAGCAACTCGTTCCACGTTCCCGCGCCCGCCGAGGAGATCTTCGCCCATCTCGCGGAGCCGGAGAGCTACATCGGACTGTCGCCGCTTATCGTCGCCGTGCGCGACGTCCGGCGCGACGGCGACGAGGTCTCCTACGTCTCCGTGGAGCGGTTCACCCTCGGCCCGTTCCGGTACGACAACCACATCAGGGTCACGATGACCTTCCCCGAGCCCGGCCGGCGGATCCTCAGCGACGTGGTGAGCCCGGGCCGGGTGCGCCTGGTCGCCGCCGTGGACCTGGTGCCGGCCGGCGACGGCACCGCCGTCACCGAGACCGTGCACGTCACGTTCCCGTTCCTGCTGCGGTCCTTCGTCGTCGGGCAGGCCCGGTCCGTGCAGCGGGCGCGGGCCGCCGAGCTCACCCGGCGCCTGACGCCCGCCTGACCGCCGGCCCGGCCGCGACCGCCGTGAGGAACGAGGCCAGGGCCTTCCGGTACGGCTCGACGGTCGTCAGGTCGGCGTACTCGTCCGGGCCGTGCTGGCCGTCGCCGCCGGGGCCGAAGATGACGGTGTCCACGCCGCGGGCGTAGTAGAACCGCGCGTCCGCCGCGCCGTGCTTGCGCAGCAGCTCGCCGGTGAAGCCCGCGCACCGGGCCGCCTCGCGCAGCCGGGCCACGTCGGCGCCGTCCGGGTCGGCGTGGTGCGGCGGACCGAGGCTGTCGACCTCGGCCGCGACCCCGGTGACCGACCGCAGGTAGGCCACGATCTCGTGCGGGGTACGCCCGTTGAAGTCGGTGTCCTCGGGCGGGAAGCGGATGTCGAGCCAGGCCGTGGCGTCGGCCGGGACCTGGTTGTACGCGGTGTTGGCGGTCTCGATCCGGGCCACGTTGACCGTCGTGGCCCACTTCTCCGCGGCCGGCACCGGATAGCGCCGCAGCAGCGCCTGCACCGCGCCGGCCAGCGTCACCAGGGCGTTGTCGCCCAGCCAGGGGTATGCGGCGTGCGCGCTCACGCCCGTGGCGTGCAGCCGCACCTGGCACAGCCCCTTGGATTCGGTGACGACGCGCAGGCCGCTCTGCTCGCCGATGACCACGAAGTCCGCGCTGACCCCGGCGGCGAGCTGGTGTGCGGTGCCGTCGTAGCCGCCGACCTCCTCGTCGGTGACCAGTTGCAGCCCCAGCGGGTACGGCAGCGTCTCCGCCAGCTCCCGGAAGACGTCGGCCATGACCAGCGCCGCGACCTTCATGTCCTGTGCGCCGCGGCCGTAGAGCCGGTCGCCGTCGCGGCGGGCCTCGTAGACGCCGGCGGGGACGACGTCCAGGTGTGCGTTGAGCAGGATCCGGAACACCGGGCGCGGGCCGGGCGTCCGGACCAGCGCGCTGGGCTTGCCGCGCGAGGCGAAGCGTTCCACGGTGAAGCCCGGGCCGACGAATTCGAGTACCAGGTCGAGCGCCCGCGCGAGCTGTTCGGGACGGTCCGCGGTGGACGGTACGGCGATCAGCTCGGCGGCCTTGGCGAGCAGGTCCATGCCGCCGACCCTACGCGGTCGCCGGGTCGGGAACGCCGGCGAACGGGACGCTCACGGCGCCGGTGCCGCCGCCGTCCGGGTGGCGCCACAGGCCGCGGCGGCGCAGCTCGGGCAGGACGCCCTCGCCGAACCAGTACGCCTCCTCCAGGTGGGGGTAGCCGGACAGGATGAACTCGGTGATGCCGAGGTCCGCGTACTCGGCGATGCGGTCGGCGATCTCGGTGTGGCTGCCGACCAGGGCGGTGCCGGCGCCGCCGCGGACCAGCCCGACGCCGGCCCAGAGGTTCGGCGCCACCACCAGCCCGTCGCGGCTGCCGCCGTGCAGGTCGAGCATCCGGCGCTGGCCCTCGGACTCGCTGCGGCGCAGGCCCGCCTGCACCGCCTCGATGTCGGCCGGTGAGACCACCCGCAGCAGCCGTTCCGCCTCGGCCCAGGCCGCCTCGGCGGTGTCGCGGGCGATGACGTGCAGCCGGACGCCGAAGCGCAGGCCGGGGTTCAGGCCGCGGATCCACTCAATCTTCGAGGCCACCTGGGCGGGCGGCTCGCCCCAGGTCAGGTAGACGTCGGCGTGTGCGGCCGCGACCGGTCCGGCCGCCTTCGACGAGCCACCGAAGTAGATCTCCGGCACCGGGTCGGGCAGGCGGCTGAGCCGGGCGCCCTCGACCCGCAGGTGCTCGCCGTGGCGGGTGACGGCGGTGACGTTGAACAACTCGGCCTGCGCGGTGCCGTTGCCCTTGCCGATGATCAGTTCGAGCCGGCCGCCGGAGAGGTTGTCCAGGGTCGAGTAGTCCTCGAAGGCGCGGACCGGGTCGAGCAGGCTCAGCGTGGTGACCGCGGTGAACAGCTCCTCGCCGAGCACCGCGTTGTCCACGACCTCGCGGAACCGCTGCCGGGTGGTCTTCGCCGGGTCCAGGTGGGTGATCAGGGTGATCAGCAGGAACTTCACGCCGGCCTCTGTCGCGCACGTCGTGCTTCGCAGTTGCGGGCGGGTAGCACGGGTGCCGGCATGCTCATTTCCTATTGCTTAAGTGGGAAATGAGCAAGGGCCTCCCGGCGGATGAGAACAACGACACGGCGCCGTCAGGGGTGGGTGACCACCATGACCGGGCGGGTGGATTTCTTGACCAATTCGAGGGGGACGCTGCCGAGCAGGCGCTCGGCGACCGCGGGGCGGGTGCTGGCGCCCACGACGATCAGGTCCGCCACCTGCTCGTCCGCGAATGCCATGATCCCCTCCAGCGTGCGGCCGGACCGTACGGCGGCCACCGCCTCGATGCCCTCGGCCGTCAGCCGCTGCGCCGCCGTCTCGGCGGCCTCGCGCGCGCCCTGCACGAAGACGGTGCGCGGTGCCGGGGAGAAGCGCTCGAGCTCCACGTGGTCGACGGCCACCACGGCCACCGACGCACCGGTCTGCCGGGCCAGCCGGGCCACCGCGTCGGTGATCCACGGCTGGTCGACGCCGGGCTTGGTGGCCAGCACGATGCGCATCTCGTCCTCCGGTATGGGAAGCCTGAGTCGAATCCTTCCCGGCGCGGCGCGCCGGGACAACCCCGCACGAGCGGCGCGTACTCCGACCATCGCATACCGTGAGGCCCTGGGCATGTCGACGTGGAGGTACGCGGCTATGGCTGACGCGGGAACACAGGACAGCACGCTCGATCGCGACCAGCCCACCCTGAAGCGGGTCATCGGACCCGGCCTGCTGCTGCTCTTCGTGGTCGGCGACATCCTCGGCACCGGGGTGTACGCCCTGACCGGCAAGGTCGCCGCCCAGGTCGGCGGCGCGGTGTGGCTGCCGTTCCTGGTCGCGTTCGTCGTCGCGCTGCTCACGGCGTTCAGCTACCTGGAACTGGTGACCAAGTATCCGCGGGCGGCCGGCGCGGCCCTGTACACGCACAAGGCGTTCGGAGTCCACTTCCTGACCTTCATGGTCACCTTCGCGGTGATGTGCTCGGGCCTCACCTCGGCGTCCAGCGCGTCGAAGGCGTTCGCCGGCAACTTCGCCGAGGCCTTCGACCTGTCGATCGGCGAGGGGCTCGGGCTGACCGCGGTCGCCATCGGCTTCATGACCCTGATCGCCCTGATCAACTTCCGCGGCGTCGGCGAGAGCGTCAAGCTGAACGTCCTGCTCACCTGCGTCGAGCTGACCGGCCTGCTGATCGTCATCTGCATCGGCGCGTGGGCGCTCGGCGGCGGCGAGGGCGACCCCTCGCGGCTCGTAGAGTTCAACTCGCCGCCCGGGGAGACCGCGTTCTTCTCCGTCACCGCCGCCACCGCGCTGGCGTTCTTCGCGATGGTCGGCTTCGAGGACTCGGTCAACATGGCCGAGGAGACCAAGGACCCGGTCCGGATCTTCCCGAAGGTCATGCTGACCGGCCTCTGCATCACCGGACTGATCTACGTGCTGGTCGCGGTCTCGGCGATCGCGCTGGTGTCCCCGGAGGACCTGAGCGAGGGCGACGCGCCGCTGCTGAAGGTGGTCGAGGCCGGCGCGCCCGCGTTCCCGCTGACCGTCTTCGCGTTCATCACCATGTTCGCGGTGGCGAACTCGGCCCTGATCAACATGCTGATGGCCAGCCGGCTGCTCTACGGCATGGCCAACGAGCGGGTGCTGCCGCGCGTCCTCGGCCGGGTGCACCCGACCCGGCGTACGCCATGGGTCGGCATCGTCTTCACCACGCTTGTCGCTTTCGGGCTGATCTGGTTCGCCGACCTGACGGCGCTGGGCGGCACGACGGCGCTGCTGCTGCTCTGCGTCTTCACCATCGTCAACGTCGCGGTACTCGTGCTGCGCCGCGATCGGGTGGAGCACAAGCACTTCCGGGCGCCGACCGCCATCCCGGTGATCGGCGCCGTCGCCTGCGCGTACCTGGCCAGCCCGCTGTCGGGCCGGGCCACCGCCGACTACCGGGTGGCCGGGGTGCTGCTCGTCATCGGCGTGGTCCTGTGGGCGATCACCTATCTCACCCGGGCCCGGCACACGGGATAGGCACACGCTGGCGAGCAGACGGAGGCCACCCCGGCGAGACATGACTTCCCTTCCGGCGGCAGGCACCGGACCCGCCTCAGCCAGCATCGCGAGGGCCGAAGCGCAGACACAGTGGTAGGACGGCCGCATTGTCCGCGCCGAACATCACCGGCCCGGATCGTTCGGCCTACCCGATGCGGGTGATCCGCGGCGCGGGCGCGGCGGCGTCCCCGGCGCAAACCGGGTTAGGGTCCGCCCATGACCCTCGTCCGGTACGGCACGGCGACCGGGCGCTGGGTGCTGCTCGCCACCGTGCTCGGTTCCAGCCTCGCCTTCATCGACGCCACCGTGGTCAACATCGCGCTCCCGGCGATCGGCCAGGGTCTCGGTGCGCCGGCGGCCGGACTGCAGTGGACCGTGAACGGGTACGCGCTCAGCCTCGCTTCGCTGATCCTGCTCGGCGGCGCGCTCGGCGACCGGTACGGCCGGCGGCGCGTCTTCCAGCTCGGCGTGGGCTGGTTCGCCGCGGCGTCGCTGCTGTGCGGCGTCGCGCCGACCGTCGAGCTGCTGATCGGCGCGCGGGTGCTGCAGGGCATGGGCGGGGCGCTGCTCACCCCGGGCGCGCTCGCGATCCTGGAGGCGTCGTTCGTGCGCGCGGACCGGTCCCGGGCGATCGGCGCATGGTCGGGGCTGGCCGGCGTCGGGGGCGCGCTCGGGCCGTTCCTCGGCGGCTGGCTCGTGCAGGTCGCGAACTGGCGGCTGATCTTCCTCATCAACGTCCCGCTGGCGCTGGCCGTCATGGCGGTGACGGCGCGGCACGTGCCGGAGTCGCGGGACGCCGCCGCCGGCACCCGCATCGACGTCGCCGGCGTGCTGACCGGGGCGGCCGGGCTGGCCGGGCTCACGTACGGCTTCACCGCCTGGCCGGTGCGGGGGCCGGACGGCCCGGCGGTCGTCGCCTCGCTGGCCGTGGGCGTCGCCGGGCTGATCGCGTTCGTGCTGGTCGAGCGCCGGTCCGCGCACCCGATGCTGCCGCTGGAGGTCTTCGCGTCGCGGGCGTTCAGCGCGGCGAACGCCGTCACGTTCCTGGTGTACGCCGCCAACGGCGGGGTGTTCTTCCTCGTCGTCCTCAACCTGCAGGTGGTGGCCGGTTTCAGCCCGCTGGCGGCGGGGGTCGCGCTGCTGCCGGTGACCGGGCTGATGCTGCTGCTGTCCGCCCGGTCCGGGGCGCTGGCGATGCGCATCGGGCCGCGGATCCCGCTGACGGCGGGGCCGCTGACGTGCGCGGTCGCGCTGGTGCTGCTGTCGCGGATCGGGCCGGGCGCGTCGTATCCGCTGGACGTGCTGCCGCCGGTCGTGCTCTTCGGGCTGGGCCTGGCCCTGCTGGTGGCGCCGCTGACCGCGACCGCGCTGGGCGCGCTCGATGATGCGCGGGCGGGTATCGCCAGCGGCGTCAACAACGCGGTCGCCAGGGCGGCCGGGCTGCTCGCGGTCGCGGTGCTGCCGCTCGCGGCGGGGCTCGGCGGCGGCAGCCTGACCGAGCCGGAGGATCTGCGGCCGGCGTACCGGAGCGCCATGCTCCTGTGTGCGGTGCTGATGGCCGCGGGCGGCGCGGTGGCCGCCGCGCTGGTGCCCAGCCGCCTGCCCTCGGCCGCACCGGAGGTGGCCGGGCCGGCGCCGCGTACCCCCGTGCGCAGCTTCTGCGATCCGGCCGGCCCGCCCCGGCATCCCCGGCCGGACCGGGCCTGAGGTCGGTATGCCGGTAACGGTCCGTCCCAGCTGCTCTCACCGGCGGTTGCCGGTCCCGGGGCATCTGCGGTAGAAAGTGGCGACCCTCGACGATGGACAGACGGACGGTTTCCCCAGGGGGCTAGATGTTCGGCCGGATGGCGGCGGAGAGACGGCGGCAGCTCGGGCTCACCCAGGAGGATCTTGCCGCGGCGACCGGCCTGAGTGTCCGCAGCATCCGTGAGCTGGAGAGCGGCCGGGTCGCGCAGCCGCGCCCGTCGACGATCCGGCTGCTCACCAAGGCGCTGGACCTGCCGGCCGCCGACCGGAGCGCCGACGCGCCCGCCGCGGGCCCGGTCCGCCCGGCGCAGCTGCCGCTGGACCTGTCCGCCTTCGTCGGCCGCGGCGCGCAGCTGGCCGCGCTCGACGCCCTCCTCGAGGCGGGCACCCGGCGCCCGAACGCCGTGATCATCTCGACGCTCTCGGGCATGGCCGGCGTCGGCAAGACGTCGCTGGCGCTGCACTGGGCGCACCGGATGACCGGCCGGTTCCCGGACGGCCAGCTCTACGTGAACCTGCGCGGCTTCGACGACGGCGACGTGGCGGTCGACCCGGCGGTCGCGCTGCGCGGCTTCCTCGAGGCCCTCGACGTGCCGCCGAACCGCATCCCGTCCAGCCTGGAGGCCGGCGTCGGGCTCTACCGGAGCCTGCTCGCCGACCGCCGGGTCCTGGTGGTCCTGGACAACGCCCGCGACGCCGACCAGGTCCGGCCGCTGCTGCCCGGCACCGGCGGATCGCTGGTCGTGGTCACCAGCCGCGACCTGCTGTCCAGCCTCATCGCCGCCGAGTGCGCCCGGTCGCTGACGGTGGAGGTGCTCGCCGAGCAGGAGGCGGTGGACCTGCTCGCCGGCCGGCTCGGCGCCGGGCGGCTGGACGCCGAGCCGGCCGCGGTCGCCGACATCGTGGCCGGCACCGGGCGCCTGCCGCTGGCCCTGTCCATCGTCGCCGCGCACATCGCCACCCATCCCACGTTCCCGCTCGCCGCCTTCGCCGCCGAGCTGCGCCAGGCGGGGTCCGGCCTGGGCGCGCTCGCCGACGGCGGGGTCCGGCGGGCCTTCTCGTCGTCTTACCGGGCCCTGAGCCCGGCGGCGGCCCGGCTGTTCCGGCTGCTGGGCCTGCACCCCGGCCCGGACCTGACGGCCGACGCGGCGGTGGCGCTGGCCGGCGGCGCACCGGCCACCATCGCGGCCCTGCTGCGGGAGCTGACCCGGCTGCACCTGCTGACCGAACACCGGCCCGGCCGGTTCTCCCTACACGACCTGCTCCGGGTGTACGCGGCCGAGCTGGCGCGGTCCGACGAGCCCGAATCCGGGCAGCGCGCGGCGCGCGGCCGGCTGTACGACTTCTATCTGCAGACGTCCTATGCCGCCGCCCGCCTGCTGCAACCGCAGTGGCCGCCGATCACCCCGCTGCCGTCCCGGTCCGGCGGCGGCGCGCGGCGGCTGACCGGTCACGACGCGGCGCTGGCCTGGTTCGCCGCCGAGGACCGGGTGCTGCTGGGCGCCGTCCGGCAGGCGGCCGAGGCCAGCTTCGAGGCGCACGCCTGGCAGCTGGCCTGGACCCTCACCGCGTTCTTCTCCCCTCGCGGCCTCTGGTCCGACCAGCTCGCCGTGCAGCGGATCGCCCTGGCCGCCGCGGAACGCATCGGCGACCTGGCCGGCCAGGCCGTCGCCAACCGGATGACGGCCCGGGCGGTGGAGCGGCTGGGCGACCACGACGCCGCCGAACGCCACCTGCAACGGGCGCTGCGCCTCTACGAGCGGCTCGGCGACGCCACCAACCAGGCGCAGACCCTGCACAACCACGCCGAGCTCTGCTACCACCGCGGCAGCCCGCAGGACGGGATCGAGCACGGGCTGGCGGCGCTGGAGCTGTACCGGGCCGCCGGCAACACCTCGGGCGAGGCCCGGACGCTCAACGCGGTGGGCTGGCTGTATGCCACCGTCGGCGACTACGCCCGCGCGATCGAGAGCTGCGGCGCGGCGCTGGAGAACCAGCGGCGCAGCGGTGACCGCAACGGTCAGGCGGCGAGCCTGGACAGCCTGGGTTACGCCTACGACCGGCTCGCCGACCACCCGCGGGCGGTGCAGTGCTACGAGGCCGCGGTGCGCCTGTTCCGCGAGTCGGCGGACCGCTACCACGAGGCGGAGACCCTGACCCGGCTGGGCGAGGCCCTGGCCACCGTCGGCGACACGGGCGCGGCCACCGAGGTCCTGCGCGGCGCGGTCCGCATCTATGAGGAGCTGGGCGACCCGGCGGCCGAGCTCGCACGCCGGCGGCTCCGCGAGCTCGCCCCGGCCTGACCTCGGCGCGGCACGTCGGACCGGGCGCGGCAGTCCACGGTGTCCACCCGCCCGCCGAGTTCGGCGAGGTCTCCGCGGCGGCCGCCCCGGCGTTCGCGGCGGGACGGCCGTCGACGATTCAGGAGGGACGCCGCCCGGAACGGGACTGCCGCCGGCGGCGGGGCGGCTCGCCGCCGTCGCATCCGCAGGAGGGGTGGGCCGGCTCGCGCCGCAGGGGTGCCGACACGTAGACGGCGGCCAGCAGCAACGCGATGACCAGGACGGCGCCGCCCATGGTGATCACGTAGCGCACGGTGCCGTCGTCCAGCGCCCACGCCCCGGAGATCACCAGGATCGGGGCCGCGGCGCTGAAGAAGCCGCCGGCCGTCAGCAGGCAGGCGATCACGACCCGCGCGCGGTCGTTGTCGTCGTGCTTGTCCGGCCCGTGGCCGTTGGTTAGGTTGTTCATGTCCTGCTCCTCATCGAGCTCTCCGCACAGGGTGTTCCGGGGATCCGGACGTGACGGCCCGCCTGCCAGCGGGCCGTCGTCACGCCGGGACGACTGCCCCCTCTCCGGTCGGCGGCAGCGCCGCGAGCACGGACGCGCCGATCCGTTCGGGGGTCTCCGTGGCGTCCACGACGACGCCGGCCTCGCCGTCGAGCGGCTCGAGCGCCGCGAACTGCGAGGCGACCAGCGAGGCCGGCATGAAGTGGCCGGGCCGGGACGACACCCGGCGCGCGGCGGTCGCCTCGTCGAGGACGAGATGCACGAACCAGGCGCGCGGCGCCGCGGCCCGCAACCGGTCGCGGTAGCTCCTCTTCAGCGCCGAGCAGGAGACCACGACGCCGGTGCCGGCCCGGTACCGGAGATGGTCGCCGATCGCGGCGAGCCACGGCAGCCGGTCCTCGTCGTCGAGCGGCCGGCCGCCGGCCATCTTCGCCACGTTGGCGGGCGGATGGAAGACGTCGGCCTCCGCGTACTCCAGCCCTAGGCGCCGCGCCAGCAGCTCACCGATCGTGCTCTTGCCGCAGCCGGCGACGCCCATGACGACGATCGGCACCATCGCGCTCATCGCTTGCCCTGGTGCAGCAGCACGCCCGTGATCGCGTTGTGGAACGGCTCGCGGTCCGCCTCCCGCATGCCGCCGGGGTCGAGATCGTGCAGCGCCTGCCCGAGCGCGTCGAGCAGCACCGGGTTGCCCAGATAGCCGTTGTGGAACTCGGCCAGGATGGTCCGGGCGAAGGTCTCCGCCGCGTACCGCAGGCCCTGTTCGACGGCGTACGCCAGCCCGAAGTGCAGCCAGAGCGCGAGCGGCTCGGGCCGCCGGGGGAAGCGCTCGCGGCTGCCGGGCACGGGATCGAAGGACCGTTCACCGGCGGCGGAGGCGTCGCCGTACAGCCGGGGCGCGCCCGCCCACTCCTTCTCGATCCGGAAGTCCAGCGCCCGGGTCACCTGATCGACGAGGGCGCTGAACATCTCGTTCTGCGAGCCCTGCAGCAGCATCCGGTGGAACTGCTCGTCGACCCGGCGGTACCTCTCGCGGCAGGCGAGGCCGGCGTCGGTCAGGTCCTCGAACTCGGGGGCCTCGCCGATCGACTTGAACTCGAGCGCGAGGCTCACCAGGTCACGGCAGACGTCCGCGGAGGCCCGCTGCGCGGCCAGGAACGCCGCCCGCGGTTCGACGGCCTCGCGGAGCTCGGTGAGCGACCGCATCTGGAACCGTGGCGCGATGTCGAGCCGCCACTCGATCACATCGCGGTCGAAGACGTTCCACCGCTCGACCGGCTCGACGGTCGCGCCGGTCCGGGCCCTGAGCGTGACAAGGCCCTTGTGCTGCAGGACCTGCAGGATCTCGCGCGTGAGCGGACGGCTGCTGCCGAGTAGATCGATGACCTGCTCGATGCGCAGCACGTCGCCGGGCCGGAATCCCCGGTCGCCCGAGACGATGTGTTTCCCGATCTTCACGACCCCGGTACGCCGGGGGCCGGTGCCCGGCTCCTCGGTGTCCTCTTCAGAGAGTGCCATGGGAGCAATGTAGTCAGGGGCGACTCCGAGCGCCAGGCTTATGTCGCCGTTTTCGGCGCTTATTCGTGACCACAGTCGTTCTATAGCTTGCCTTCTAGATCACTCCGGTCACGAAAGGCGTTTCTAGCTGGGCAGACGGTTCCGCCCTGAAAAGGACACCAGCCCGGGCCGGAAACCCGAACGGAGTACCCTCAGCCGGTCGTGCAGGGCTGGTCGTTGATCCGGAATCCGGCGGGCCGGGAGCCCCTGACGTCCCCGTATGCGCGGAAGTACACCGAGACGGACTCGCCCCGGTCCACCACGCCGTTGTATTGCAGGCTGTGGCCGGTGACGTCCTGACCGTCCACGGTGAACCTCGCCTCCCACCCGCTGCGGAAGACCTGCCCGGCCGGCAGCGAGAACTTGAGCGTCCACCCGTACAGGGTGACCGGGCCGGTGTTGGTGATGGTGACCTGCCCGTTGAACGTCCGGGAGTCGCCGCTGGTCCGGTACCCGACGTGGCAGACCGCCGGCTCCTCGGCCGCGGCGGGCGCGGCAGGCGCGAACAGGGCCGCGGCGAGACCGGCGGCGACCGCAAGGCATCGATGCATCGACATGAAACTTCCGTCCTTGTGATAACAGTTCGGGTCGACCTATGGTTCCTGCAGCAGGGTGGATCGCCGTACTGGAGCCTGACTGGACGGTGACTGGACGACGCCGCTTCACCGCCTTGCCCCGGGGGTGAGAGCGTGCGGATTCAGGTGCTGGGACCCGTCCGCGCCTGGCTCGGCGACGTACCGGTGGAACTGACCTCGGCCGGCCGGCGCGCCGTGCTCGGCCTGCTCGCCATGGCCGGCGGGCACCCGCTGGGCCAGGCCGAGCTCATCGACGCGCTCTGGGGTGACCGCCCGCCGCCGAGCGCGGCCAACATCATCCAGACCCACGTCAAGCATCTGCGCCGGCTGCTGGAGCCCGGGCGCGAATCCCGCTCGCACAGCGCCCGCCTCCCCCGCGTCGGCGACGGGTACGCCCTGCGGGTCTCGGCCGACAATCTGGATCTCCTGTGCTTCCGCCGGTTGCTCGCCGAGGCGGCCGCGGCCCAGCAGGGCGGGGACCCGCGGGGCGCGGCCGGGCTGCTCGCCGAGGCGCTGGGGCAGTGGCGGGGCGCGCCGCTGATGGACGTGCCGCTGCTCGCCCGGCATCCGAAGGTCGTCGCCCTGGCCGAGGAGCGGCATGCCGCCCTGGGCCGCTACGGCGAGGTCTTGATCGCGCTGGGTGCGGTGTCCGAGGCGCTGCCGGCCCTGGAGGAGGCCGCGGCGGCCCAGCCGCTGGATGAGGCCGGGCAGGCCCGGTTGATCCGCGCCTACGCCCTGGCCGGCCGCCGGGCGAAGGCGTTCGCGACGTTCCACGACACGCGCCGGCGGCTCGCCGACGAGCTGGGTGTCGATCCCGGCCCGGAACTGTCCGCCGCGCACGCGGACGTCCTGCGGGATGCCTACGAGCCCGTCGCCGTCCCGGCGGCGGATCCCCGCCCGGTCCCGCCGGCCGAGCCGGCGCCGGGGCGGCCCGCCCCCCGGCGGCCCGCGCCCCCGGAC
>NZ_JBEZDY010000001.1:339428-510806 GCF_040648555.1 Actinoplanes sp. NPDC049118 | reverse complement strand
GCTCGAAGGCGACGGCAGCGGCGGCGAGCAGGTCTACGTCCGTTTGAACGTCAGCTGAGCTGACGTTTCACCTGACGGCCCGCCGGCTCAACTGCCGGCCGACGTGCCGGGCTTCACCGGGCGCGAGGAGGAACTCGCCGCCCTCGACCGGCTCCTCGCGGACGACGACGGGCAGCACACCGCGGTGGTCATCTCCGCGGTCTCGGGCATGGCGGGCGTCGGCAAGACCGCGCTGGCGGTGCGGTGGGCGCATCGGGCCCGCTCCCGGTTCCCCGACGGCCAGCTGTACGTGAACCTGCGCGGGTACGACACCGAGCAGCCGATGACGCCCGAGGACGCGCTCGCCGGGTTCCTCCGGGCGCTGGGAATGCCCGGCGGCGACATCCCGGCCGCCCGGGACGAGCGGGCCGCCGCGTACCGGAGCCTGCTGGACGGCCGCCGGGTGCTGATCGTGCTGGACAACGCCGCGTCGGTCGACCAGCTGCGGCCGTTGCTGCCCGGCACGCCCGCCTGCGCGGTGGTGGTCACCAGCCGGGACACCCTGCCGGGCCTGGTCGCCCGGCACGGCGCCGGGCGGCTCGTCGTGCCGCTGCTGCACCGCGCCGAGGCGCTGACCCTGATCACCGGGCTGATCGGCGACCGGGTGCGCGAGGATCCCGCGGCCGCCGACGACCTGATCGGCCGGTGCGCCCGTCTGCCGCTGGCGCTGCGGGTCGCCGCCGAGCTGGCGGCCGGGAGACCCGGGGTGCCGCTGCGGGACCTGGTGGCCGAGCTCGCCGACGAGGGCCGCCGGCTGGAGCTGCTGAACGCCGGCGGAGACCCGCAGACCGGGGTCCGCGCCGTGTTCTCCTGGTCCTACCGGCAGCTCCCGCCGGAGGCGGCGCGCGCCTTCCGGCTGCTCGGCCTGGCCCCCGGGCCGGACGTGACCGCGTACGCGGCCGCGGCGCTGCTCGGCACCGGCGTCACCGAGGCCCGCGAGCTCCTCGAGGCCCTCGCCCGCGCCCACCTGATCCAGCACGCCGCCACCGGCCGGTTCACGCTGCACGACCTGCTGCGGGCGTACGCGGTCAACCTGTGCGCGGAGCTCGGCGACGGCGCCGGGGACGCCGCCCTCGACCGCCTCTTCGACGCGACGCTGTTCACCGCGGCCGAGGCGATGGACACGCTCTACCCGGCTGAGCAGCACCGGCGGGCCCGGGTCGGGCGGCCGGAGTCGCCGGTACCGCCGGTCGGGGACGGCGGCAGCGCACAGGCCTGGCTGGACCGCGAACGCGCCAATCTGGTGGCCCTGGTGTCCCACGCGGCCACCCATGACCGGCCCGCGCACGCCGTGCACCTCACCCTCACCCTGCTGCGGTACCTGGAGAGCGGCGGCCACTACCCCGAGGCGGTCGCCATGCACGAGCACGCGGTGCGCGCCGCCCGGCTGTCCGGCGATGCCGCCGCCGAGGCGCAGCTGCTGACCAATGTGGCGGTCATGGACGTGCAGCAGGGCCACTACGAGCAGGCGGACGGGCTGCTGCGGCGGGCGGTCGGGCTGGCCCGGGAGTGCGGCGACCACGCTGCGGAGGCGCGGGCGCTCGGCAACCTCGGCCACGTCGACCAGTGGCGGGGCCGGTACGACGAGGCCGCCGAACGGCTGCAGGAGGCGCTGGCGCTGTGCCGGCTCACCGGCGACCAGGCGGCGGAGGCGCGTGCCCTCGGCAACCTCGGACAGGTGTACCGGCGCCAGGGCCGCGACGAGCCGGCGGCCGCCTACCTGAGCGAGGCGGTCCGGATCTGCCGCCGCATCGGCGATCCGGTCGGCGAGGGGTACGCCCTGGTCAGCCTCGGCGACGTGGCCGCACGGCAGCGCGACGGGCGGCGGGCGGTCCGCTGCCACCGCGAGGCGCTGGCGATCTTCCGGCGTACCAACGAACGCGCCGGCACGGCGCTGGCGCTCGACGGCCTGGGCGCGGTCACCCAAGACACCGTCGTCCTGCGCGAGGCGCTGGAGATCTTCCAGCAGCTCGGCGAGCGGGCCGGCGAGACCCGGGCCACCAACAGCCTCGGCGAGGTGCTCACCGCCGCCGGGCGACCGGGGCCCGGCCGGGAGGAGCACCTGGCGGCGCTCACCCTGGCGATCGAGATCGGCGACCGGTACGAGTGGGGCCGGGCGCACGCCGGCCTGGCCCGGGTGGCCGAGCTGCTCGGCGACGCGGACGCGGCCGGGCAGCACTGGGCGCAGGCCTGGAGCCGCTACGCCGAGATCGGCGCGCCGGAGGCCGAGGACATCCGCTCGATCATCGACCGGCGGCAGGCGTCCGGGACGACGCACCGCTGACCGTTCGCCGGTTCCAGTCCGGCTCCAGTCCGGGTCCATCGGAGCTCTCTAGCTTTCGATCGCGGGCCCGAACCGGGCCCGTTCGAAGGAACCGGAGAGGAACGGCCGATGAGGGCACGGATGACGAAGTGGGCGCCCCCCGACCTCTGGATCGCCCTGTACGGCACGAGGCTCGGCGCCGAGCTCGACCCCACGGCCGGCCGGCCGCGTGACGACGGCCGGAACCCGCGTCACGGCGTCGCCGGCCACTCCACGGCCGACGACGCCCCGCCGGACGTCGCGGTGGCCGTCGACCACCGGTGATCTGCCGGTCAACTGCCTGTCGGCCTCCTGGTGGTGGCCGGTGCCACGGGCGAGATTGGGGTGTGTCATTTCGAGCGGCGGCACCGGCCACCGCCCGGGACCACTCCCCTTCTCGGATGTGAGGTGGCTCGACATGCCTCTGCATGACGGCCATGGCGTGCTCTCGCCGACAGCCGGGCGGATGTCGGGCGGCGGAGGCGCGACCGCGCTCGCCGGGCATCGGGGGGACCCGGCGACGTGGAGGCCGTGCCGCGGCTCAGCCGATCCACAGCCGGCGCCTGATCCGCGGCGCGCACCCGTTCCGACAACACGGAGGTCATCCATGTCCACCAGCACCGACGGCGCCGCGGCGCCCGAGCAGTACCTCGACGGGCCGGACCCGGTCCTGCGGCTGGCCGTCGATCAGCCGGTGCAGGTCTGCGGGCGACCGGAGAACACCGCCGTCCGATTCCAGGAGAGCCTCACGGCCGGGTACGTGCACCTGCGGTTCCCGGGCGCCTCGGGCGGCACCGAGATCGGGGTCCGCGTCGACGCGGCGGTCAGCGACTGGACGTCCGCGGACTTCGCCGCCGGCAACGGCACCGTCCTGCTGACCGGCGACCTCGTCCTGGATCTCCAGCCGGTCCGCTGTCACGCCGAGATCGACGTGGCCGGTCTCGCCGGCACCGGCCGTCTGGCACCGGCCACCACCTGATCGTCGCGATCGGGTTCGGGTCGGGCACAGGTCGCCGCACGCGCCAACGCGCGGCCGACCTTGCCGAACTCGGTCTCGTCCCTGGTCTCGTAGAGCCGCACCGTGGTGCCCCGGTAGTCGGCCAGCAGCAGGTACGCCGGGCGGACCAGCCGCGCGCGGACAACGGTGGCCACGGCCGGCAACACCACCAGGACGGCCGTGCTGAGCACCGAGACCGGCAGCGGGACGTGCCGCACGGTCGCGGCGACGACGAGCAGCGAAACCGTGGCCGCGCACGCCAGACGCCGGGCGGTGCGGTCGCCTCGTCCCCGCGCCACCCGCAGGTTGCGCAGGTGGCCGACCCGGCAACGGTGGCCGCCGATGGACAGCCACCGCTCGGTGATACGGATGCCGTCGTGATCGTAGAAGGTGGTCATCTCTCCGCCGTTTCTCGTAGCAGCGACCGGAAGGTGCGCGGTTCGACCCGCGACCACAGGGTCGGGGCGGGAGGTCCGAGCGGCGCCGTAGCGATCCCGTAGCGACTCCGCGGAGCGCACCGGAGATTGACCCGGGTTGGCGTCGTGTCCGGGGGATGACACGATGTGTCGGTCCCTGCCACGCGACGTGGGGCTTGTGATGATCGAGTTCCGGCTGCTCGGCGACGTCGACGTCCGGCATGCCGGGCGCCCGCTGGCGTTGGGGTCCAAGCAGCGCACCGTGCTCGCCGTGCTCGCGTTCCACGCGAACACCGTGGTCAGCCGGTCGGACATCGTCAGGCTGGCCTGGGGCGACAGCGCCGACGACCCGCCGGCGACGATCGACCGCCTGGTCACCGACTACGTCTCGCGGCTGCGGACGGCGTTCCGCAAGGCGGGATTCGGCGGGCAGGTCCGGCTGGTCGCCCGCACGCCCGGCTATCTCCTCGAGGTGGACCCGGCCATCGTGGACTGGCACCGGTTCCGTGATCTGGTCACCCGGGCCCGGGCGGCCGGCCAGGCCGCCGACCACGCGGACGCGGCCGAGCTGCTGCGCCTCGCGCTGGCGCTGTGGCGGGGGCCGGCCCTCGCCGACCTCGCCGCGCGGTCGCTGGACCCCGTCCGGGACCGGATGGGCGACCTGCGCCTGGCCGCGACCGAGGACCTCGCCGCCGTCCTGCTCACCCGCGGCGGCCCGGACGAGGTCGTCGACCTGCTCGCGGCGGCGGCCGCCGGGCATCCCGGCCGGGAACGCATGGCCACGCTGCTCATCCGCGCCCTGCACGCCGCGGGGCGCCGCGACGAGGCGATCGCCGCCTACCAGCGCACCCGCGCCCACCTGACCGACCGGCTCGGGGTGGACCCCACCGACGCCCTCGAAGAGGCGTACCGGGTGGTGCTGCACGGCCGGGCACCCACCCCCGCACCGGCCGGGACGCGCCGGCCGTTGGCGCAGCTACCGGCCGACACGGGGAACTTCACCGGCCGCCGCGCCGAGCTCGCCCACCTGCTGAGCCTCGTTCCCGGCACCGCGCCCGGCGACCACGCCGGCGGGGTGGTGGTGATCTGCGCCGTGGACGGAATGGGCGGCATCGGCAAGACGGCCCTCGCGGTGCACGCCGCGCACCGGCTCCGCGACCGGTTCCCCGACGGGTGCCTCTTCCTCGACCTGCACGGCTACACCCGCGCCGTCGCCCTGGTCGAGCCCGGGCAGGCGCTCGAGCGGCTGTTGCGCGCCCTGGGGGTACCGGGCGAGCAGATCCCGGCCGACGTCGACGACCGGGCGGCGCTGTACCGCAGCCGGCTGGCCGGCCGCCGGATGCTGATCGTGCTGGACAACGCCCGCACCGCCGGACAGGTCCGCCCGCTGCTTCCCGCCGAGCCCGGCTGCCTGGTCCTGGTCACCAGCCGGCGCCGGCTGACCGCCCTGGACGATGCCCGGCCCCTGTCGCTGGACAGCATGCCGGTCGCCGACGCGGTCACCCTGTTCACCAGGATCGCCGGACCCGGCCGCGCCGCCGGACGGCCCGGCGCCGTCGAGCAGGTCGTCCAGCTGTGCGGGCGGCTGCCCCTCGCCGTCCGCATCGCCGCCGCCCGGCTGCGCGCCCGCCCCGCCTGGACCGTGGCGCACCTCGCCGACCGCCTCGCCGACCGGCACCACCGGCTCGGCCGGCTCGACGACGGCGAACGCGGCGTGGCGGCCGCGTTCACTCTGTCCTACGACGACCTCACCGGCGAGCAGCAGCGGATGTTCCGCCGCCTGGGCCTGCATCCCGGCGCCGACACCGACCCCTACGCCGCCGCCGCGCTCACCGGCCACCCCCTCGAACCGGCCGGCCGGATCCTGGAGGAGCTCCTCGACGCCCACCTACTCATCCAGGCCGTACCGGGGCGGTACCGGTTCCACGACCTGATGCGGGCCTACGCCGCCGACCTGGCCTGCACGCGGGACTCCGACGACGCGCGGCGTACCGCCCTGAACGGCCTGTTCGACCACTATCTCGCCACCGCCGCCGCCGCGATGGACGCCCTGTTCCCGGCCGGGGAGTTCCAGCGGCCGCGCGTACCGCCCGCCGGCTCGCCGGCCGCCGCGGTCACCGATCCCGTCGCCGCCCGGACCTGGCTGGACGCCGAACGCACCAACCTGGTCGCCACCTGCGCCTACACCGCCACCCACGGCCGGCCGGGCTACACCGGGCGCCTCTCCGCGACCCTGGCGCTGTACCTCGACTTCGGTGGCCACTTCGCCGACGCCCTGACCGTCCACGCACACACCCGCGACGCCGCCGGCCGCTGCGGCGACCTGGCCGCCGAGGCGCACGCCCTGGCCAACCTCGGCACCAGCCTCGACGGGCTGGGCCGCCACGCGGAGGCCGTCGAAGAGCTCCGGCACGCCCTCCTGAACTTCCGCCTGATCGGCCACCGGGCCGGTGAGGCCCGCGCGCTGAACAACCTCGGCTACGCCTACTGCCGGTGGGGACACCACGAACAGGCCGTGCGCTGCACGCGGCAGGGGCTGGCCATCTTCCTGGAGACCGGGAACCGCCTCGGCCAGGCGGACGCGCTGGACACCCTCGGCATCGTCCACCGCCAGCAGGGCCGCTACGACGAGGCGACCGACCACTCCCGCAAGGCGCTCGCCCTCTACCGCGAGCTCCGCGACCCGCTCGGGGAGGCGATGCAGCTCGAGCGGCTGGGAGCCATCCACGCGCGGCAGGGCCGGCCGGAACAGGCGATCGATCACCTCCGGCAGGCCCTCGCCCTGGACCGCGAGATCGGCAACCGCCTCGGCGAGGCCGACGCCCTGAACGAGCTCGCCCTCGTACACCGGCAGCAGGGCCGCTACGACGAGGCGACCGACCACTACCAGCAGTCGATCGACCTCTTCCGCAGGATCGGCAACCGCACCGGGGAGGGCTCGGCGCTCAACGGCCTCGCCGAGACCCTGCATGCCGCCGGACAGCCGGACCGCGCACGCGAGCTGCACACCGCCGTGCTCGCCCTGACCGCGGGCACCGACACCGTCCACGAGCGGGCCCGCGCCCACGCCGGAATCGCGAGCGTGCACCACACCGCCGGCGACACGGAGCCGGCCCGCCGGCACTGGCACCAGGCGCTCACCCTCTACACCGGCCTCGGCGTTCCGGCCGCCGACGCCGTCCGCGCCAACCTCGCGGCACTCGACCCCTCGCAATGACCGGCACCGAGTCCGCTCTACACATATCTCCCGCTTCACCGCACCGCAGTCCGACGGCATGCCGCTGCACTCGTTCAGCCCGGACGGCCTGCACGCCGGGTCGTACACCACGCTGGACCCGGGCCGGGTCGAACCCAACGAGGCGATCTCCGCGCACACCAACGCCGACCGTTCGTCCATGCTCTGGTACCACGATCACGGCATGGGGATGACAAGCGTCAACGTCTATGCCGGACTCGCCGGCCTCTACCTCGTCCGTGACCCCGCCGACGAGCGGCTCGGGCTGCCCGCCGGCGAATTCGAGGTACCCCCTGATCCTGCAGGACCGGACCTTCCACCCCGACGGCTCGCTCGCGTACACCATGACCCAGCGGGAAGGCGAGGACACCCCGGTCGTCAACGGGAAGGCGTACCCCTTCCTGGCGGTCGAGCCGCGACGCTACCGGCTGCGCATTCTCAACGCCTCGAACGAGCGTTTCTGGCGCCTGAGGTTCGACGTCCCCAGGGACGCGCTGCCCCAGCCCGTCCTTCCGTTCTGGCTGATCGGCACCGACGGCGGCTTCCGCGCCCCGCTGCCGATGCTGAACTTCCTGATCGCGCCGGCCGAGCGGTACGACCTGATCGTCGACTTCAGCCGGATGCCCATCGGCACGAACGTCACGCTGACCAACTACAACGCGCCGGTCCACTACCCCGGCGGCGCCGGACCGGAGCTCTCGGAGGTGATGCAGTTCCAGGTCACCCGGCGGTTGTCCGACGGCGCGGACCGGACGACGCCGCCCAGGAGACTCAAACTGCCGGCGCTCGCACCCGCCGAGCCGCAACCGCACACCCGCCGCCGTGAGTGGGTCCTGTACCAGCACAAGCTCTTCGGCACCATGACGTTCAACGCGGTGCCGTTCATGGAGCCGTCACAGGACTTCATCAAGGCGGGCTCGGCGGAGATCTGGGAGTACATCAATCCGAACCACGACGCGCACCCCATGCACGTCCACCTCGTCAACTTCCAGGTGTTGAACAGGCAGCCGATCGACGCGGCCGGCTACCAGGCAGACTACGAGAAGTGGATCCACGGCGGCCGCAGGCCGCAGGACCGGCCGGTGCTGGCGAACTTCTTCACCGGCCCGCCGATTCCGCCGGACCCGGACGAGGCACGGTCCTACAAGGACACCGTCAAGTCGTATCCGGAGACGGTGACCAGGATCCTCATCCGCGAGTTCAGCCCGCCGACGGCCACGATCGCGTCGATCCCGGGCAGCGGCACCGTGCTACCGGCGACATACGTACACCACTGCCACATCCTCGAACACGAGGACGACGACCTGATGCGCCCATGGACGATCATTTCGGACCGGGACGGAAGGGATCGACGCCGGCGACGGCGAGAACTCAGTAGGCCGGACGGCTACGAGCCCGCCCCGGTACATCCGGCAGCGGGCTCGTCGCGTCCCGCTATTGGACCTCGCCGATCGTGACGGTGCCGCGGCCGACGACCGCGCCCTTGTCCGTGACCAGCGACACCTCGCCGAACAGGCTGCGCCCGCCGGCCGGTACCGACCTCGGGATGATCGAGGCCTCGACCGACTTTGTTTCACCGCTCGCGAGGGTGAGCTCCTTTGTACGCACGGTGCTCCCTCCGAGCGCTGGGGTGAGGTACACGTCCCGGTAGTCGTACTGCGTGCCGGCCGAGGGCACCCCATAGCCGGAGACCTTGACCGTGTACGTGCCCGGCGGCGGGTACGTGATCGACACGGACTCCTCCGAGTCGCCGTCCGCCGAAATCCAGACCAGCTTCCCGGATCTGACCTTCAGGTCCAGGTCGGCCGGGTCGCGGACGTTTCCGATCGTCACGTCCAGCCGCCGCGCGCCCGAAGGCACCTCGATGGTGTGCAGCCGGGGCTTTCCGTCCTTGATGATCGGCCGCTCGGAGCGCGCGCTGCCCAGCATGGTGTTCTTGGCGGTGAGCTTGAGCGGGCCGAAGTCGTTCCTGACCGACCAGGTGACCGGCGTTGCCGTGCCGACGGTGGCACTGCCCGGCGCGGCAGTCGCCAGGTCCACCTTCACACCCTGCACCTTGGCGGTCAGCTTGTAGTCGTTACTTTCCACCGGCGAGTCGTTCCGGGTCTCCACCTCGAGTTCCCAGACACCGGGTATCGGGTTCTCGTACACCCGGTCATGCGGGTCGCAGGTGCCGTCGACGTTGGTGTAGCAGGCCTCAAGGGCCGTGCTATCGGCGGGGACTCCCCAAGGGTTGATCGCGATCCAGCGCATCCGCGATCCGGTCGCGATCCCGGAGAGATTCACCTGCAGCGCGGTCGCACTCTCCGGCACGGCGAGGAAATGCGAGGTCGACGAGCCTCTCTCGACCTCGCCCACTCCCTCGAACTCGTATGTGGGTTTCTTCAGCTCGACCTCGCCGACGACCGTGTTCAGCACCTCGAAGTCGGTGATCTTCGTCTCCGGGTCGTCGACCTTGATGATCGCGCTGTTCAGGCCGACTCTCGGGGTGACCCTCACCTCCACGGTCACCTGCTTGCCCTGCGGCAGCAGAACCCTGTCATCAACTTGGAAAGTGTTGTCACCGACCACGCTCAGGTCGTGCCACCCCGGGGAGCCTCCTTTCGACGTACGGGTGAGCTTGACCTTGTAGGTCTTGAGCTGACCGGCTTTGTGGCCACCCTCGCCGACCGCGCACCGATTGTGGATGCCCACGCCCTGCCCAGGCGTCGCGAAGCCGCCCGAGAACGGAGTACAGACCGGCGCCGACGAGATGTAGGTACTCAACGCCTTCATAGACTTGTGCTTCAGCAGCAACCAGGCGCGTTGGACGTCCATCACCCCGTTGCCCTGAGCTGCGACCGGAACGCCCTCGATCTCTTCTGCGGAGGAATAGAGCGCCCGCCGCAGCTTTGCCGGGGTGATACTTAGTCCCTCGTCCTCCTGCTTGCCGGCCGACAGCAGCAGGGCCGCGCCGCCGGCGGCCTGCGGGGTCGCCATCGACGTGCCGAGCTTCATCGCGTAGCCGACCGGTAGCTGGTAGCCGCCGCTCGGCCCGGGCAGCCAGGTGTTGATCGTGGAGACGGCCGAGCCGGGCGCGGTGAGGTTGGGCTTGAAGCCGCCGTCCTCGCGCGGGCCACGGGAGGAGAGGTTCAGGAGCGTCTGCCCCTTCTTCGCATACCAGCCGTAGTTGGCACGCCCGGTCTCCATACTGACGCTTGCCGCCACGCTGACGACGTCGGATGCGACCGACGGGTAGCCGACCGTGTTCACACCCGGGCCGTCGTTGCCGGCCGAGAAGAAGAAGTGCACGCCCTTCTCTTGGATCAGCTCGTTGCAGACCTGAGCGAGGACGTCGTTGACGTCGTTGCCGTCGTTCCGCGCGGGCAGGTTACTGATCGACATGTTGACTACGTCGACGTGCCTGTTGACGACCAGGTCGACCACTGCGGTGGTCAGCGCGGCCAGGGAGCAGCGCTTGCCCCACGAACAGACCCGGGAGGAAACGATCTGCGCGCCGGGTGCCTGGCCGTCGAGGTCGAGGTTGCCCATCATGTCGTTGGCGGCGGCGATGCCGGCGACGTGCGTGCCGTGCGAGTCGTAGGGAATGCCGATGTTGACGAAGTCGACGGTGCCGAGGCCCCGCATCGTCGCGTCGACGTCCTCGCGGTACTCGACGACGAACGGCATGCTCTCGACGACGGGGGTGTCCGCGTCGTCGGTGCCGAAGTGACCGACATCGTACTTCTGCCCGTACGGTTGCATCACGGCGTCGTCGGTGAAGTCACGGTTCTGGTTGGTGTCCACCCGGATGCCGTGGTGCTCCGGGTCGTAGAGGATGCCCCACACATCATCGATGTCCCCGTCGCGGTTGACGTCGCCCTGTGCCGGGCCCGTGAAAGTGATGTCCTCGGCGAAGCGGTTGATCCTCCAGGTGCCCTCCGGCGCAGTCCAGGTTTGGCCGAGGTACGTGAACGTCGGGCCGACCACCTCCTTGTTCATCGGCCGCCAGGAGCGGTCGCCGGAGGTCACCGGGTCGGTCGCGGTGACCCAGTCGACGATTTTGCGGTGGCCCTCCGTGGTCCGCCGGAGCGCCGGGTGGTCCAGGTCGACACCGCTGTCCACGATGCCGATCGTGACGTCACGCCCATCCCAGTCCGGGTGCTTCCTCTTGAACTCGACGGAGCCGATCTCGTCCGTCGGCAGGTACGGGTTCGCGGCCGGGGTGCTCGCACCGGGGCCGGGAAGCGGACCGCCCTCTGCAGGGCCGCCGGTGAGTTCGGGGTCCGGCAACTCGATCTCCTCGTCCAGGTCCAAAGCGGACACACCGGACAACTTCGCAGCCTCGGCCACTTGGGCGATCGGCACCGAGGCCAGCACGTAGCCGATCTTTTCCTCGCGCCAAGTGACCGTGCCGCCGAGGCTCTCGACCTGCCCGGCGACGTCGTCCGCCGTGCCGGAATAGGTGGACATCATCAATGTGACGTCGTCGCCCTCGGCCTGGGCCAGCAGGTCGGCGTCGTGCGAGTCGAGCCCGTCCACCCGCGATTCCTTGGGGACGGCCGCCTCGGCGACGGGGGCCGGGCCGGGGACGGGGACGGGTAGGGCGTTCGCGGGGATGAGACCGTTCAGCGTCGCCGCGCCGACGATCACACCCGAGGCGAAGAATGCCGTGAGGGTACGCCGGCACCGATAAGATTGTTGTGTCACGTACGAGTCCTCCGAGGAAATCGGCGCCCGGAAGGGGCACGGGCACAACTCCGCGGGCAATTGGATTTCACCCCTCGAGGCCACCATATCGGGGCGCTTTGCGACGAGGGCGTGACATTCAATGAGGCGCATTAATTGGAGATGTGGGCGGAAATTGCGGCGTCACCCGCACTGCTTTGCAAGGCATGCTGCATTTGAACGGTCCATTCGAGGGCCGAACATCATGCGGGCACTCCCCTTTGATTTTCGGCGCGGGTCGGTTCTTATGAATTCCCGTCGCTCGGCTCGGCGGTCATGGCGACCCGCCAGGTGGCGGCGAACGCGGCGCCCTGCGTGCGGAATGTCCACTCATCGGCTCGGCCGCTCGGCTGTGCCCGCTGGACCAGCGCGGTCGCGGAATCCTCCGCGATGCGCTCGAGTTCGGCGGCGCCCGCCGGTTCCTTCGACCCCAGGAACCGCTCGCCGCTGTGCACGTACAGCTTCATCGGGCCCGGGCCGAGGACGGCCTGCACGTAATATTGTTTGCGGAACACCACGTTGTCGGAGAACCCGATTCCGAATGCGTCCCGCTCACCGACGTAGATGTCGATACGGAAGACCGGGTCACCGGAGGCGGCCAAATGGGCGTCCAGCCATCCCTGCCAGACCAGCCGGTCCGGGCCCGCCCACACGTTCGTCCGGTCGCCGGACGCCGCCAGCGGCCGCCGGAGTTCGGTGTCCAGATCGGGGAGCGGATCGTCGAGATGCCGATCGTGAAACGGCCCGTAGCAGTTCTCCGCCTCGGCGCTCTGGTGGAACAGCTCGAAGTCGACGTAGAGCGGCTTGATCGACACTCCCAGATAGAACTCGCTCTGACCGATATTGTCTCCGCCGCGGCTCACATCGGCTTCGTCGAGCCAAAGAGACACCCGATGCGTGCCATGAAAGAAGCGCATCGCTATCTCGTACGCCTCGCGGGAGGTCACCAGCGAGTCGTGGCCGCCGTGGCACTTGTGCACGAAGGTACGCGGCGAGCCCGGCCGCTGAGCCGACGATTGCTTGACAAGACCGTCGCTGCGGTTGTTCACGAGCGACCCCTCGTCGAACAGACTGGCCAGGCGGTTGCCCAGAGAGGCTATCCGTACGCCATAGCTGCGGGAGTCGGTGCCGACGACGGTCAAGATGCGCTGCGGGTCGAACCACGAGGCGACGTCGAGGAACGCGGTGCTGTGTGGGTCGAACGCCGCGATCTCGTTGGCCGCGTCGCGTATACCGGGGACGACGTCGCCCAACCAGCGTGGCAGCAGGTCGAAGGCGATGCCGCGGTGTGGGGTGCCGAGAGTGACGATGCGGTGCACCAGGCCGCCCACCTCGAGGCCGGCCTCGGCCATGTTCTTGAGCGCGGCGTTAACGACGAGGCCGCCCATGCTGTGCGCCACGATGTCCACGCCGCCGAACTGCTCGCCCCGGCTCGCCGCGCACTTCGCGATGATGTCGATGAGGCGGGCGAGCCCGGCGCCGTAACGCTGCATCGTCCTTGGCCGGAGATCGTAGTAGCGATACACCCACATCGTCCCCGCGACGCCACCTTGGAGAACCCGCGCGCCGACCGTCGGGTCCATGGCCACTGTCCCCTCGAGGATCGAGGCGTCGAAGCCGAAGGCGTCCGGCGGGACGGCGGAGACTTCCTCGGGGTAGTAGCCCACGACGTTCGTGGCATCCCTGTAGGAGTAGCAGTCCGCCTTGATGGCACGCAGGACGAAGCCCTCATAGATGTAGTTGTCGCCGCGGCGTTCGGGGTAGACGGTGCCGTCGTTGAAGCCCTGGTACCCGCTCGCCTGTACATCACCGACATCCAGTCCGCCGAAGCCGCGAACCAGTATCAATGGCCGAAGATCGCACTGCCGCATGACCCCGTCAACTCTCTCCGTGCTACTCGACCGCTCGGGGAGAGTCACACCGGAAACACTCCGTGATTATGGTGGCGAGTTCGGTGAACGCCGCGACGGCGCCGCACCGGTCACCACTTTCGCATTGCTCAGATCAGCTCGGTGGACACCCGCAACGAAAGGGCCGACCCTAGCGATGCGATGGGTACCACCTTTCGTGATGGCCGGCGGCGCAGGCTTCAATTATGCCCTTCTCCATGCGCTTTGCTGCCTTCTTGCATTCAGGCTTCCAGTAAGAATTTTTAGGGACATGATCGCCTGTAAAATACGCTTTCGACGGCACGTCAGCAGAAGACTCAGTATCAGTATCAGGATCAGGACCAGGCAAGGGTTCTTTCTCGGATTTCACTTCTGCTCCCACAGATATTTTTGACAAACAGGCTGAGCAGCCCCGTCGACAACATCCTATCGACGGTTAGAGCGATTCGCCGGGATTCGTCCGAACTGGAGCGCAGCTACTCGCGACACTCCGGAGCAGACGGCGACGATGCTGATGGCGGCAGGGGCGCAGGGAGTGCGACCGAACGGTCGATATTCGGTGGCAGGTTCACGGCCTTGTCAAGGTGGGTCGCCATTATAGCTCCAGCGAATTTGCTTTTCGATAGGTTCGTGCCGTTCAGCACCGCCAGGGTGAAGTCCGCGTCGGACAGGTCGACCTCAACGAGTTCGGCCTTGGTGAGATCCGCTTCCCGGAAGACGGTGCGAGCCATCTCTGACGAGGCGATATCGCCGCTGACTCCGAACTTGGCTTCAGTGAGGTCGGCTTGCGTGAAATTGGCTCCATCGAATGATGATTCCATTAATTCCGCTTGCTGCATGTTGGCCCCCGTGAAGTTGGCCCTTTCGAAACTCGCGCCATGCGTAATGACGTTGTC
Organism: Actinoplanes sp. NPDC049118; assembly: GCF_040648555.1. Lineage (NCBI taxonomy): Bacteria > Bacillati > Actinomycetota > Actinomycetes > Micromonosporales > Micromonosporaceae > Actinoplanes > Actinoplanes sp. NPDC049118. Next base: position 496,325 of record NZ_JBEZDY010000001.1, on the reverse strand, counting down.
GAAGATAACGCACCGCAGATCGGCACCGGGCAGTTCCACTTCTACGAGACAAGAGCCGCTCAAATCGAGCGGCTTATCGCCCGACATTCGCTTCGGCTGTAGGGTGTTGAGCAGGACCTTCAATGCCGCATTGATCTCCACCGGCGGTGGATGGGCTTTCGCGCAGGCCTCATAGCCGATGGCACGCGGTCCGATGCTGGACAGCACGTAGTTGTTCAGCAGCTCGACGATGACCGTCCGATCGTAAGGCGAATCGAGTGCCAACCTGCCGAGCGCGTAGACCGCACCGGTCCTGCTCGCGGGACTGGCGCTCCCGAGTTGCTCCACCGCGCTGTTGTACCGGGTGATCAACTGCGCCTGGGTCGTCAGGTTGTGCGCCTTGGCCGTCGCCTGGTAGTTCACGGCGACGGTCACGCCGGAGATCACAAGCGCGCACACCGCGGTCAGGGGAGTCAGGAGGGACGAGATCGACCCTGCGGACTCTTTGCGCGCGGACCGGCGATCACGTTCCCCGGCCGCCGACCTGGCACGCCGACCGCGCGACAACATCCGCTTGGGACGCCGAGAGGAGCCGGAACTGGGCATAAAGTGCACTGTATCGGTTCGAAACGGCCAATGTGTGTCCTCGGTGGTGGTCCGCGGACTGGTGCTGTGGTCTTCCTTCGACGCACCCGTGACCACGGCGCTTGCCTTCTATGTAGTGACCGGTGCCGGCGCCCAACTCGATCAGAACATCGGCAGTCGCTCAGCCACGTCCTGCTGCCGCCCCGATTCCTGTCGCTCCAACCGCCGTCGCCGCCCCGGGTCGCGCAGTTGCCTCCGTCGAGTGGCGAGCGGCCGATCCGGACGCGAGTGTCATGCGTGAAGCGGCCCGCTCGGGAATCACCAACCGTGATCCAGGTACGGATACTCGCCGCGCCTCTATCGGCGCTGCTGGCCGCAGGCTGCGGCTCTGTGGACCGCCGCGGGGACGCGGCCACCGACGTGGCGACGAGGCTGCTGCAGGCGGTCGCCGCAGGCGACGGCGCCGCCGCCTGCGCGCTGCTCGCGCCCGAGACCGCCGCCGAACTGGCGGACTCGCCCGGCCCGAGGTGCGAGGACGCCGTCCTCGAGGAGAGCCTGCCGGCGCCCGGCGCCGCACGCGGCGTGCACGTCTACGGCCAATGGGAACAGGTCCGCCTGGCCGATGACACGGTCTTCCTGGCCGCCTTCCCGGGTGGCTGGCGGGTGGTGGCGGCCGGCTGCAAGCCGGGCGGCGGCTCCGGGCCTTACGACTGCGCGGTAAAGGGCTGAACGATGCGGACGATGTTCGTGCTGTTGCTGCTGGTGGTCGGCGCCGGACTGGCCTACGTGATCACGCTCGGGGTGTTGCACCGATGAGGCGCCGGATCCGCGACAACTCGCTCGGGCTGGTCTTCGGCGCGCTGTTCGTGATCACCCTGGCCGGGCAGGCGATCGCCGGGCACGCCGACTACAACCAGCAGCAGCTCACCGAGGGCCTCGAACCGATCCCGCTGGCCCGCTACCTCACCTCGGCCAGCTTCGGCGTGGACGTGGCGGAGAACTGGCAGTCCGAGTATCTGCAGTTCCTCCTCTACACCTTCCTCACGGTCTGGCTGCTGCAGCGCGGCTCGCCCGAGTCGAAACCACTCGACAGGACCGGGCTCGAGACCGACCGGGATCAGAAGATCGGCGCGTACGCCGACGAGGACTCCCCGCCGTGGGCCCGCGCCCGCGGGACCCGGCTGTGGCTCTTCTCGAACTCCCTCGGCCTGGTCATGGGCCTGATCTTCCTGCTCTCCTGGCTGGCCCAGTCGATCGCCGGCGTCGCCGCCTACAACGAGCGGCGGCCAGCGATCTCGAGGATCCGGTCTCGTGGGCGCGGTATCTGACCGCGCCGGACTTCTGGAACCGCACCATGCAGAACTGGAAGTCCGAGATGCTGGCCGTGGCCTCGATCGCGATCCTGTCGATCTATCTGCGGCAGCGCGGCTCACCGCAGTCCAAGCCGGTCGGCACCCCACACGGCGCCACCGGCGTCGAGGGCTAGCCTCGGCGGCGCGTCGTCCGGGGCCCGGGTCAGGTGATCCTGACACGGGCCCCGGACGCGGCGCGCGACGACGGTCATCGCCTCGGCGGCGATCGCGGTAGGTTGCCGCCGGCGCCGGTCCGGCGGCAGGCGGTCCGTGCCGGCGTCGCCACCCCGGGGATCGGTCGCGGGTGTGGTGGCGGTGCCGGCTGGACGGCGGACGGGGCGGGTGGTGCCGGCGGCTCGGGCGGCTCGTCGAAGGCCGCGCCGACGATGGCTTCGAACTCGGCACGGACCAGATCGCGGTCGCCGCTGACGATCTCGGCGAACGCCTCGTCGACACCGCGGTCCCATTCCGGGGACAACGCGGTACCCGCCTGTGCCGTAGGACTGATGCTCATGCCGGCCACCACCCGCCACATCCGGTTCGGAGGAGGGCCGACCCGGCGAACCGCCGGGTCAGCCGGTGATCACCTTCTGGTCGGCCTGCTGACGACCGGCCACAGTGATCTTGCGGGGCTTGGCCTTCTCCGCGATCGGAATCCGCAGGACCAGGACGCCGTTGTCGTATGCGGCGTCGATCTGGCCGGTGTCCAGGGCGTCGCCGAGGAACAGCTGCCGGGAGAACACACCCAGCGGCCGCTCGGCCAGCTGGACCGTCGACTGCTCGCCCAGGTCGATGGGGCGGCGCTCGGCGCGCACGGTCAGCACGTTGCGTTCCACATCGATGTCGATCGCGTCGGCGTCCACACCCGGCAGGTCGAACGCGATCACGAACTCGTCGCCGTTGCGGAACGCGTCGACGGGCATCGCCGTCGGACGTGACCAGGTCCCGGTGGCCGTGGCGCCGAACAGCTGCTGGGCGAGCCGGTTGACCTCGGTGAAGGGTTCGCTGCGCATCAACATGGTTCCCACCTCCTGCGGTCTCGACTTGGCGGTCAATGCGCGATACCGTCTTTCTAACACGTCATCGTTCCGATGACAAGTGGTCCGTCATCAGAACGATGACGTTTTGAGCGAGAGGGGCACCGATGCCCGAGAGCCGGGAACTCGCCGTGGCCGTCGCCGCGATCGCCGCCACCGCGCAGGCGGCCGGACGGCCGGGCGGCACACCGGTGACCGCGCCCGAGCTGCTCGACGCCCTGGTGCTGCTGCGCTGGGCACAGGCCGAACTCGCCGGCCTCGAGCCGGCCCTGATCGCCGCCGCCCGCGCCGCCGGGGTCTCCTGGCAGGCCCTGGCGCCCGCGCTCGGAGTGGCCAGCCGCCAGGCCGCCGAACGCCGCTACCTGCGCGGCGCCTCCGCCGCCACGGATCGCCCGGGCGACACCCGCGACGCCCGCGTGCAGGCCGAACGCGACCGCCGCGCCGCGCACCGCGCCGTCGCGCAGTGGGCCAACGACAACACCGCCGACCTGCGCCGGCTCGCCGGTCAGGTCTCCGCCCTGACCGACCTCGGCCAATCCGCCACGGGAGCCCTCGCGCGACTGCACCATGCCCTCGGCGACGCCGACGCGTCCGCCCTGCCCGCGCTGCTCGCAGCGGCGCACCACCATCTGCTGCACCACCCCGACCTGGCCGCACAGATCGACATCATCACCGCACACACCGAGCGGATCCGCCGGCCGCCACCGCGCACCGGCGACGGCGAGACCTCCTGAAGCACGGGCCGGCCGATCAGGGCCGGCAGAGTTCGACCATGCCGTCGCGCACCCGGGCGCGCAGCACCGGCTGGTCGCTGGCCGCCGGGCCGTGCACGACGGCGCCGTCGGCCAGCCGGAACACGCTGCCGTGCCACGGGCAGACCACGCACGCGTCGGCGCCCGAGCCGGTCACCTCGCCCTTGCCCAGCGGACCGGTCTCGTGTCCGCAGCGCTCGATCAGCGCCGACACCCGATCGCCGCGGCGGTAGACCAGCACCGACACGTCCGCGACGGTACGCACCGCCGGGCTGCCGTCGGGCAGGGACGCCAGCGAACCGACCGGCGTCCACTCCTGCGGGATCCGGGCGATCTCGGGCGCGGCCTGGTTGACGCCGGCGCTCAGCGCGTACGAGAGATGACCGCCCAGGTAGGCGCCCAGGCCGGCCACCGACAGGCCGGCGAAGCCGAGGGCCTTGCCGCGGGCGGTCCGCCCGCGCAGGCGGGCGAAGAGCGAGGCCGCGTAGAGGCCGGTCGCCACCGCGTTGGCGCCCGCGTGCACGAGACCGACCCGGCGCCGGTCCCGGGTCAGCTGGGACCAGTCGAGCAGGCCGGCGGCGACCGCCGGCGCGACCGCGGCGGTGCCGACCGCGATCAGCGTGGTGGCCGCGCGCCGCCGGCCGGGCAGCAGATCGAGGACGGCCGCCGACACGAAGGAGCCGACCGGAAGCTGCACGAGCACCGGGTGCAGGGAATGCCCGAGCCAGGTGCCGTGCAACAGGTCCCGCAGGAGCCGGGGCCTGGCCACTGCCTGTACCGCCGCCTGGAGCCGGTCGCTGACCGGATCGAGGGAGCGCGCCTCCTCCAGCCGGGTCATCATGCGCATCTGCCCCGCATTCCCGGGATCGGGGCGGCCAAACCCCGCCGGGCAGGCGATCACCGCTGACCGTGCTCACGCCGCGCGGCGTGAGCACTCCAGGTCGCCGCGTAGCCGGCCAGCAGGACCAGGTGCAGCAGGTAGAGCCACAGGCCGATCGCGACCATGCCGCCGATCTGGTCGAAACCACCGAACGGGACGCCCAGGTCGAGCGGCAGCGAGCAGAACAGCACGAAACCGTGCAGGAAGCCGGCCAGGTTCGCGGCCGTGAACGAGCCGATCAGCACGGTCACCAGCCAGTCCGGACGGCCGGGCGCGACGTACCGGTACACCCAGATCACGACCGGGGTGAGCAGCAGCCAGCAGGCGAGGAAGGAGACGACGACGGCCGTCACCGCGGACCACCCGCCGCGTACCCACAGGGCGGCCGTCGCGGGGAGCGCGAGGAACATCGCCAGTAGCAACGCCGGCGCCGCCGCGAGCAGCGGCAGCCAGAGCAGCCGGCCCTTCCAGCCCACCGCCGTGTCCTGGCCCTCCGGCTCGCGGAGCGAGACGAACGCCCGCCGCAGGCCCTCGCCGTAGAACGTGGCCGGCAGGAGGCTGGCCAGGGCGAGCAGCGGCGTCATCGCCAGGCCCGCCTCGATCAGCGCGGCGAGCGCGCGCGGCGCGCCGAGGTCGGAGGGCAGCGCCGCGACGGTGTGCCCGGTGAGCCGGCGCACCCGGTCGGCGCCCACGACCAGACCGGTCACCCAGATGGCCAGCAGCGCGATCGGCACCACCGCGATCCCGGCGTAGAACGTGACCGCGGCCGCGCGCAGCGCCACGTCACGCCCCCGCAGCGGTCGGAACGCCGCCTTCAACACCAGCACCGCCTCCTGGTACCCAGGATCCCGTTCGATACGAAGACGGTGGCCCGTCGGGTTTCGTCGTACCTCGATAGAGGCACTAGCCCGGAGACGAACCAGATACGACCCGAGGAGGGCCGCATGGCACAGGGTGACATCCACACCAACACGCAGGGCGACAAGTGGGTCAACAAGGCGGAGGGCAACGAGCGCGCCTCGAACAGCGCCGACACCAAACAGGAGGCCCAGGCCGAGGGCCGGGAGATGGCGAGCGACCGCGAGGTCGAACACGTCATCCACAACGAGGACGGCAGGATCGGCGAGCGCCACACCTACCCCCGCAGCCGCGACCCCCGCGAGTCGAAGGGCTGACCGGCCTCGGCCGCCGGGGCCGGGCCGGGATTCACCGGGTCTCCTCGGCGGCCGCGCGGACGTCCTGCGCCGCCCGGCGGGCGGCATCGACGTCGTACGCCAGGTCGGGGTCGCCGTCGGGCTGCGGCACGCACAGCAACAGCGCCCGGTGCCGGACCGACACCGACAGGCCGGTGCCGGGCTCGATGAGGTCGCCGTCGAGCTGGCGCGGTTGCGGGCGCCCGCCGCGGATCTCGACCCGCTCGGCCGTGTACGTCTCCATCGACGGCACCCGCGGCCGGCGCCGCAGGACGGCCCACGCGAGGGCGGCCCAGTGCAGCAACGAGCCCGGGCTGAGCACGGCGACGTCCAGCCGGCCGTCGGCCGGGTCGGCGTCGCCGAGCAGCCGGACGCCGCCCTGCAGCCGTCCCACGTTGCCGACGATCACGGTGCGCGGCCGGCGGCGCATCGGCTTGCCGCCGTCCAACGAGATGGTGACCCGCATCGGGCGGTCCCGCAGGTGTTTCGCGGCACCGGCGAGGTAGGCGAGCCAGCCGACCCGCTTCTTGGCGGCCTCGGAGGTGCCCTGCAGCATCTGGGCGTCGAAGCCCATCCCGGCCATCACCGCGAAGCACCGGTCGCCGACGACGCCGACGTCGATGCGGCGCCGGCCGCCCGCCAGCGCGACCTCGACGGCGGTGGCCAGGTCGCCGGTGAGGCCGAGGTTGGCGGCGAGCAGGTTGCCCGTGCCGGCGGGCAGCACCGCAAGCGCGACGTCGGTGCCGGCCAGCGCGGTGACGCACGCCATGACGGTGCCGTCGCCGCCGCACACGAAGACGAGCTCCGCGCCGTTCTCGGCCGCCTTGGCGGCCTGGCCCGCGCCGGAGTCCTCCACGGTGGTCTCGAACCACTCCGGCTCGGGCCAGCCGGCGCCGGCCAGACCCGCGCGGATGGTCCGGCGCAGCAGCTCGGGGTCGGGGACCTTGACGGGGTTGACGACTACGGCGGTTCGGGGGGCGGGCACGTCTGCCAGTGTGCGGCAGACGGATCACCACCGCGAATCGGGCGGCGGGTTCAACCCGGCGACCGCCCCGCCTGGCCGGGATCGTCGACGGTGACCACGAGGATGGCCACGTCGTCGCGGCGGGGGTTCGGGCCGACGCCGGTGCGCAGGATGTGTTCGACTAGCTCCTCCGGGTCGAGTCCCGGCGCGGCCTGGATCGCCAGGCAGAGCTCCGACAGGCCCCGGTCGACGGTGTACCGGCGGTCCTCGATCAGGCCGTCGGTGTACAGCACCAGGCCGCAGCCGGCGGGCAGCGCGACGGTGTGGTCGTGGTAGCTCGCGCGGCGGGTGCCGAGCGGGGGTCCGGGCCTCACCTCCAGCGGCGCGGCGTGGCCCCCGGTGCTCAGGATCGGCGGCGGGTGACCCGCGAGGACCACGGTTGCGGTGCCGTCACGCAGGTGGAGTTCGAGGTAGCAGCAGGTGGCCATGGCCAGCGGCTCGTAGCGCAGGAGGTGCTCGTTGGCGCGGCGGATGACGTCGGCGGGCGGGTAGCCGTCGGCGGCGTACGCGCGCAGGGCGCTGCGCAGCTGCCCCATCGTGGCGGCGGCCTGCGGGCTGTGGCCCGCGACGTCGCCAATCACCAGGGCGGCCCGGTCGGCGCTGATCTGGATGACGTCGTACCAGTCGCCGCCGACCTCGGAGCCCTGCGTCCAGGGCAGGTAGCGCACGGCATGCCGGGCGCCGGGCAGGGTGGGCAGGACCGCGGGCAGCAGGGCCCGCTGGAGGTCCGCCGCGATGGACAGCTGAGCCTCGTACAGCAGGGCACGTTGCAACGCCTGCGCGGCGGTGCGGCTGAACGCCACGAGGTTGGCGCGCTCGTCGTCGTCGAAGTCGCGCGGCTCCCGGTAGCCGATCACCAGCGTGCCGAGGATCTGCCCGGCCGAGCTCAGCGGGAGGAACGCCCACGCCGCCCGGCCGCCGCCGGAGACGGCGGACGCCGGATCGGGTTGCGCGGCCGCGAACTCCTCCGGCGAGCTCAGATACCGCGGCTCTCCGGTACGCGCGACGCCGGTGGCCGGGTACGGGTGGGACAGGGGCACCTCACGCAGCTGCCGCACGACATGGTCCTCGTAGCCGGCGTGGTAACTCAGCACCAGGCGGCCCTGTTCGGCGAGCAGGACCGCGACGCCCTGTCCCCCGGCCGTGGGACGCACGACCGCGCCCATGGCGAGGTAGACCTCCTCCGGCGTACCGGCGGCGGCCAGCGCCGCGGTGACCGTCTGCAACGCGTTGGTCCGGTCGGCCGCCACGCGCGCCCGGTCCACGCTCTGTTCGAGCTGGCGCCGCTGATCGACCTGTTCGGTGATGTCGCGGTACGAGACGGCGACGGCGTCGGCGTCGACCCGGGCGGCCTTGAGCTCCCACACCTGGGTCGTGCCCGGCACGGTGAGCTGCAGGTGCCAGGTGTCGCCGGTCTCGGCCACCGTGCGCAGGTGCGGGAACAGCTCGAGGTCCGAGGGGCTCGCCGGATGCTCGACGATGCCGCGCCCGAGGAGGTCCTCGACGATGCGCCCGGCGAGCTTGGCGCCGATCTGGTTGACCCACTCACGGGTGAAGTCCACTATCGCGCCGGTGTCGTCGCGGACGGCACGCAGCAGCGCGAAGCCGTCGAAGGCCGCGTCCAGCGCGTCGTAGAGGCGGGTACCGCCCTCGGTCTGTGAGCCGAGCGTCAGCTTGGTCAGGTCGACGAAGCGGGCCACGAAGCCGTCGCCGTACGGCACCACCCGGAACTCGAAGTGGCCCGAGACGCTCGCCCGGTCGTAGTACACGGTCCGCACCGCCGGTACCCGGTCGCGTACCACCCGCCGGTACAGCTCCAGCGAGCCGTCGGTGACGGTCTCCGGCCACAACTGGCGGTACGTCCTGCCGATCAGCTCGGCCGCCGGGCGCTCCAGGAAGCGGCTGCCGGCCTCGTTGAGGTAGTCCAGCGTGAAGTCCACGATGGCGCCGTCGCCGGCCCGCACCGCCGTCGCCAGCGCGCACCCGTGCGGGTCGGCCTCCAGCAGGGCACGCAGATCCGCAGGCACGGCGTCCGGCGTGCCCGCGCTCATCCGCACCCCCAGCGGAACATGCCAGCAGCCTAGTGGCCGATGCCCCACCCGCCACAGACGCGGCTCAGGGGTTCAGGGGGATCATGCGCCGGGCGGCGGCCGGTGACCATTCGGCCAGCAGCAACGTCGCGTCGTCGGCCGGGGGCCCGTGCTGATGCTCGATGACCGCGTGCGACAGCCGCCGCACGGTCTCCGGCGCGGGCAGCCCGGCGGCCGCGTGCTGCCCGGCCAGCTCGGCCAGCCGGTGCACCCCGAACTGTTCCCCGGTGGCGTCACGGGCCTCGGTGATCCCGTCGGTGAACAGCAGGACCTGGTCGCCGGGCTCCAGGCGGTGCTCGGCGGGTCGCCCGTGCGGGTCGGCGACGCCCAGCGGGGTACGCCGGCCGCCCTCGAGCTCGCCGACCACCCGCCCCGCGCGCAGCAGCAGCGGCGCCGGGTGCCCGGCGCTGAGCAGCCTCAGCACGCCGGTGTCCAGGTCGAGCTCGGCGAGCACCGCGGTGACGAAGCGGGCATCGGTGAACTGTTCGCCGAGGGCGGCGTCCGCCGTCCGCGCCTGGCCGACCAGATCCCGGCCGTCGCGGCGGGCGGCGCGCAGCGCGGCCAGCGCGACCGCGGTCGCCAGGCCCGCCCGCAGCCCTCTCCCGACGCCGTCGAGAATGCTGAGCCGGGCCAGGTCCGCGTCGACGGCGTAGTCGTAGCCGTCGCCGCCGACGTCGTAACACGGCTGCAGCATCGCGCTGACCGCGGCGCGGTCACAGGCGATCGTCAACGGCTGCAGCAGCAGCTCGGAGGCGACCGACATCGACCGGGTCCGGCGCGCCAGCGACAGGTGGTCCCCGCGCGGGACGGTCGTGATGATCAGATGACCGATCAGCCCGGCGAACAGCTCGCACCGCTGTTGCAGCACGGGGCTGCCCGGGTCCGGTCCGGCGGGCAGCAGGAAGTCGATCACGCCGATCCGGGTGGTGCCGTCGATCATCGGCACCCACCATCGCCGCCGGTCGTCGTCGCCGGCGGCGGCCAGGGACCGGATCTGCGCGAACGCCCGGCCGGCGACCGAGCCGTCCACCGGCACCGGCGCCGGCCGCGGCCGGCCCGCCGGTGTCAGGGCGTGCAGCGCGCGCTGCTCATGGTCGACGAGGTAGACGGTGGGAGTGATGCCCAGCTCCGTCATGCTGGCGTCGATCGTCTCGGCGATCTGATCGGCCTGCCACAGGTGCGCCCGCAGCAACACCGTGCTGAACACCCGCAGCCAGGTCGGCTCGTCGGTCACGTCCATCGACGGCCTTTCTCGCGCGAGCCATGAACGCTACCGGCCGCCCGGACGCGGGGACTCCACTCGCCTCGGGCCGTACCCGAAAGTGTGCCGGGACACGACCGCCGCGGTGCCGATGACCGCGAGGTCCTCGAGCAACGCGGCGGCGAGGGCCGGCATCGCGCGCCCGCCTGCCCAGGCCCGCCACCGCGCGCCGGCGAAGCTGCCGGCCAGCGCTCCGGACGCGGCGGTCAGGACGGGCACGACCGCCCCGGTGCCGCCGCGCCGGGCCAGCGCGGCGGCGCAGACGCCGGCCAGGACCAGGCGCACGGCCAGCGCCGGCGGCGCCGTCCGGCTGGGCACGCCGGGAAGCTTGTCGACCACGATCTCGGCGCCCGCCGCGAGCACGACCAGCCGGCGGGCCCGCGTACCGGCCGGGCCGGGTCCGGTGAGGGCCACGACGGCCGGGCCGGTCATGCTCCGGCCGCCGGTGACCGCGCCCAGCAGGAGGTACCGCAGCAGCCCGGACATGCCGATCGGGCTACCCGGCACCAGGCCGGGCAAACCCGAGGCCGGCCCCGGAATCCCGTCATCGCGCCGGCGAGGCCTCCGCGGGCGGCCGCAGCGGGATCGGGTTGTCCGCGGGCAGCACGGTCCAGACGCATGCGGCCAGGGGCGCGAGCAGCCGGGCACAGCGCCGGGTCTCGTCGTCCCCGAGCCGCTGCCAGGCCCCGGCCGCCAGCCGGTCGGTCACCGCCTCGACCTCGGCGTACGCGGTCCGCCCCGCCGCGGTGGCCGCGCCGTCGGCGGTGAGGTAGCCGCGGTCGGTCAGGCGCCGCGCCGCCGCCTGCCACTGCTCGTCGGTCCAGCCGCGGGCCGGCTGCATCGTCGCGCGCAGCGCGCCGCCCTCCAGCGCCGACCGCCAGACCACCGACTCGCAGCCGTCGACGCCCGCGGTCAGCAACGCCGCGACGTGACCGTCGCCGCGCTGCTCGCGCAGGATCGTCGCGGCGTGCCACAGCCGCCCGGGCGGGTCGTCCGGCCAGGGCAGGTCGGCGTTGGCGGCGGCCAGTATCCGGCCGGGCAGTTCCACCGCCCGGGCCGCGGCCGACAACGACTCGGCCGCCTCGGCCACCTGTGACTGCGGCACGTCGGCCAGCAGGCCCGCCAGCGCGGCCCGGGCCCCGTCCGCCCGCGCGGCCAGAACGGCGGCGGGGCTCGCGCGGCTCCACACGTCCGGCACCGCCCTGGCCACCATCGCGGGCGCGAACCCGAAGAACGCGGCGGTGACCGGCCCCGCACCGACCGCGCCGAGCGGCGCCGCCCGGGACGCGAAGTAGCCCCGCCAATATCCGCGCAGCCCGGCGGCCTCGAAGGTGGCCCGCGCCGCCGGATCGAAGTAGACGGCGGCGTGCAGGGGCTCGAACAACGACCACAGTCGCCGCGACACCGAATCGGAGGTCATACCTGCACCCAACCACGCCGGGCCGCCCTCGTACCCGCTACGCCGGCTGGGCGAGGAGAAACTCGAGGCGGCGGTCCGGGTCGATCCGCACGCATCCGCCGGATGCGCCGACCGCGTGCAGCCCGGCGAGGTCGCCCGCGCCCCAGTCGGCGGACCCGGTCGTCAGGCGCGGGTACATGATCTCGCCGGCGTCGTCGATCAGCGGATGGGCCAGGCCGACGGCGTGCCCGAGCTCGTGCAGCAGGAGCCCGCCGGTGGTTCCGCCGGGCGCCGCGCCGAAGCCCCGCGCCATGGTGGCGGTTCTCGTGGCATCGAGCAGGACCATGCCCCTGTCGATGACGAGGGCGTCTGCGCCGGATTCGGTGTGGCCCGGGAAGTACGTGGCGCCGCCGATGCCGGCGATGTCGGCGTCCGCGCGCAACGACGGTGTGTCGTCGCCCGGTACGACCCAGGCGACGATGAGGTGCGTGCCGCTCGGATAGTCGATTGGGCTGCGGCCGGGTACGACGCCGGTGGTGCCCGCGTAGCGCAGCGTCAGGCCGGTGGCGCGGGCGATCCGGGCGACGGCGAGCTTGACCTCGATGAGCGAGCCCTCAGGGGCGTCGGCCGGGTTCACCCGATAGTTGATCACCTCGCAGGGGTTCCAGCGGGCGATGAGGTCGTGACCGCTGCGCCGGCTGAGGAACGCGTACGCGTCGGCGTCGCCGACCGGGTACGCGCCGGCCGGCTGCGCGGCCAGGAGCAGGCCGACGGCGGCGGCCGTCAGGCGACGCAGGACACGCGCGAGCACGACGCTCCGATCTCCGGGACGAGCGGACCCGGCGGGCCTCGCTGCTTGCACCCGGCGATGATGCCGGTGCTCGGGGCACCGCGCCATCGGCCCCGAGGTGCGGGCCGGGTCGCCGTCGGCGGGACTTGAGGGAAAAACAGGCTGACATCCTGTGAAGGCCAGGCCACCCGGGTCGCCGAGATCTACACGGCGGCCTGCGAGCGGTCGGCGCACGTGATCGTCGCCGGTGACCTGAACGACAGCGCGGACAGCGCGCCGATTCGGCTGCTCACCGCGGCCGGGCTGCGCGACTCGATGAGCCACGACGCGTACGACGGGCCGCCCGGCACGTACAAGTCGGGCAGGTCGGCGAACCAGAAGCTGGACTATCTGATGCTCTCGCCCGGCCTGTGGCAGCACGTCCGGGCGGTCGGCGTCGAACGGCGCGGTATCTGGGCGCCCCGCTCGATCGAGCCGTTCCCGAGTGTCACGTCGCACACCACCCAGGCATCAGACCACGGAGCGCTCTACGCCGATCTGAGCATCTGAAATTCGACCGCCGTTCGCCGGGTCGCCGACCGCACGTGGCGTTACGTGTCGTCGCTGAGCAGCCGGCGCAGGAGCTCCTCGTCGCCCGGTTTCAGCGCGGCCACGAACCGGCGCAGCACCGTGGCCCGGTCGGTGCCGGTGCCGAGCGCGGCATTCATCCGCTGGGCGGCCACGGAGGCCTCATCGGTGAGCGGCGCGTACCGGAACGCGCGCCCGTCCCGGTGGCGGGCCGCCATCCCCTTGTCGTGCATGCGGGTCAGGATCGTCACCACCGTGCTGTACGACAACGGCGATGACAGCCGGGCGAGGACGTCGCGCGGGGTGAGCGGCTCGGCCGCGGCGACGAGGACTCGCAGCACCTCGGATTCGAGTGCGCCGGCCGGTCGGCGCGGGAAGGTCTCCTCTTCGGACGGCACCCCGGCAGCATAGCCGCGCGTCGACGGTCCCGGTGGACGTGGCGCGCGGTACCGGGCGCGCGGTCACGGCGGCGCGTCGCGGTCCCGGGTGACCCCGCGCAGGTGGTAGAGCCAGCTGCCGAGCGAGCTCAGGGCGGCGACCTCGAACGACGCGCGGGCGCCCTTGACCGATCCGGCCGCGTCGACGGCGCCGGGACGGTCCTCGATCGCGGACCGCTGACGGTCGACGACCCTGCGGCAGGCGCCGATCGCACCGTCGAATGTGGCCCGGTCGGCGTAGGCGACGGCCAGCATGGCCCGCGCATAGACCTCCGACCGGTCGACGTCCGGCGGCGGGTCGAGCAGCCAGGCCCGCTGGCGCTGCTGTCCGGCGGGAGTCAGTGCGACGACGCGCCGCGCCGCGCTCCGGGACCCCGGACTCCAGGCGACCGTCCGCACGAAGCCGCCGCGCTCCAGCCGGGTCAGCGTGGCGACGATCCGGATCACGTCCGGCACCGCCCTGTCGCCGAAGATGTCGGTGTAGCCCTGCTGCAGATCGAGGACGCTGCGCGGTTCGCGGCTGAGGAGCACCAGCAGGATGTCGCCCATTGCAGCCGTCATCAGCGCAGACACCCCTACCCGTCGGCCATGACCTTCTACAAGCCGTAAAAGTTAGCATGGCCCGGGCCCGGGTCAGGGCCGCGAGAGTCGCGCCGCGTGCAGCAGTTCCAGCAGGTCGTAGGCGGCCTCACCGGTCCAGACGAGCGACGAGAGTGCAAGCGTGGCCGGCAGCAGCCGCATCCATGCCGGGATCCGGCGCGCCCGGGGTCGCAGCAGTGCCGCGACCCGGCGGGGCACCACACCCGGCCGTACCGCGATGTGCAGCCCGTCCGCCACGGGGCGCCCGCCGCCCCTGGCGACGGCGGCGACGCCGATCGCGTGCGCCACGACCCGGCGGCTGCCGACAGCCGCCGCCGCATGCTCGTCGGCAGCGCGTTCCACCAGGTAGTCGACCTGACCGGCGACCCACCACAGCGCCGGATGCACGGCACCGGCCAGCTGCGCCAGCTCGACCAGGCGGTGATGCCGCCCGGTCAGGTGCGCGCGCTCGTGGGCCAGCATCGCGGCGTACCGCTCGTCGTCGAGCAGGTCCCGCATGCCTGAGGTGACGACGATGCGGCCCGGCGAGCCGGGGATGCTGTAGGCGTCCACCGCCGGGTCGGCCACCACCACGACCTGCTGCCCGGCCGGCGGCCGGGCGAGGGCGGCGACGAAACGAAGTGCCCGCCTGCGGGCCAGCCGATGCCGGGAGACCGCGGCGAGCGCGAGGACCAGCCAGCCGAGCGAGAGCCACGACACCCACGGCACCTGCGCGGTGTCCCGGGCCACCACGTCGTGCGACCACCCGAGGAGCCCGGCGATCGCCGGGAGTTCCGCGACGGCCTTGACCGCGAACAGCGCGAGGTTCACCAGGGCCGCCACCGCGGCGCCGGCCGCGGACCACGCCAGCGTCACGGCCGCGGGGCCGGGTGCCAGCCGGTCCGAGAGCAGGAGCGCCAACAGCACGATCAGCGGCGGGACGACCACCACCGACCACGCGAAATGATCGAACATGGCTCTCCCGTCCCGACGTGGCGTGCCGCGCTCCCGCGGCCCGAACTACCCCTGGACAGTTAGGTTAGCCGACCCTAATCTATGATTCCATGTCGTCTACACCGTGTAGAAGAACTGCTGGATAGACCTACGAAGGCGGGAACGTGGCCGAGGTGTCCCGGCTGGCACTGCCGCTCGGCGCGGACCTCGCGGCCTTCGGCGACCGGACGGCCCTGATCACCGCGGACGAACATGTCTCGTACGCGGAGCTCGCCGCCCGGATCGACGTGGCCGCCCGTTCCTTCGGCGATAGGCGCAGGCTGATCCTGATCGCCGGGGGCAACGCGGTCGACGCGGTCGCAAAGTACCTCGGCGCGCTCGCGGCCGGCCACGCGGTGCTGCTGGTGCCCGACGACGACGCGGTGATCGAGTCGCTGACGGCGACCTACGACCCGGACGTGGTGTGCCGCCCCGCCGGCGCGCGCTGGGCGATCACCGAACGCCGGAGCGGCTCGGCACACGTGCTGCACCCGGACCTGGCTCTGCTGCTCAGCACGTCCGGCTCGACCGGCTCGCCCAAGCTGGTCCGGCTCTCCTACGAGAACCTGCGGGCCAACGCCGAGTCGATCGCCGCCTACCTCGGCATCCGGCACACCGACCGGGCCGCCACGACGCTGCCGCTGCACTACTGCTACGGCCTGTCGGTGCTGCACAGCCACCTGGTGCGGGGCGCCGGCATCATCCTCACCGGCCTGTCGGTGGCGGACGCCGATTTCTGGGCGCTGTTCCGCCGGGCGCGCGGCACCTGCCTGGCCGGGGTGCCCTACACGTTCACGCTGCTGGACCGGGTCGGATTCGACGCCATGGACCTTCCCGACCTGCGCTATGTCACGCAGGCCGGCGGTCGGATGCCGGCCGATCAGGTACGCCGCTACGCCGAGCTCGGCCGCCGGAGAGGCTGGGACCTGTTCGTCATGTACGGGCAGACCGAGGCGACGGCGCGGATGGCGTACCTGCCGCCCGACCGGGCGTCGAGCAGCCCGGGGGCGATCGGTGTGCCGATACCCGGCGGAACGCTTCGGCTGGCTCCGTCCGGCGACTCGGCCGAGGCGCCCGTCGGAGAGCTGGTCTACTCCGGCCCCAACGTCATGCTCGGGTACGCCGGCGGGCCGGCCGACCTGGCACTGGGGCGCACCGTGCACGAGCTGTTCACCGGGGACCTCGCCCGCCGTACCGATGATGGCCTGTTCGAGATCGTCGGCCGGCGCAGCCGCTACGCGAAGGTGTTCGGGCTCCGGATCGACCTGGAGCGGCTGGAGGCGGGGCTGGAGGCGGACGGCGTGCGGGCGTGCTGCGTGACCGCCGACGACGAGCTGGTGGTCGCCGTGGAGGACGCGGCCCGGGCGGACAACGCCCGGCGGCTGATCGCGTCGCGCTGCGGCCTGCCCGCTCGGGCGGTGCGGGTGCTGGTCCTGGCCGAGCTGCCGCGGCTGCCGTCCGGCAAGGCCGACATCCAGGCGGTCGCCGCGCTCGCCGCGGCCCGCTCGCCCGCCGAGCGCCCCGACGAGACCGACCTGCTTGCGCTCTACGCGGAGATTCTCGACCGGCCGGACGCCACCGAGGACAGCACGTTCGTCGGACTCGGCGGCGACTCCCTGTCCTACGTGGAGATGTCGGTGCGCCTCGAGCAGATCCTCGGATCGCTGCCGGCCGGCTGGCACACCACGCCGATCCGGCAGCTGCGGGCCGGCCAGGCGCGAGCCGCGCCACGACGCCGGTGGCGCAGCCTCGACACGGGGGTCGCGCTGCGCGCGGTGGCGATCGTCCTCATCGTCGGCACCCACGCCGGACTGTTCACCGTCCGCGGCGGCGCCCACCTGCTCCTCGCGGTGGCCGGCGCCGGCTTCGCGCGGTTCCACCTCAGCGACAACCCCCGGCGGCACCGGGTGCGGCACCTGGCCGCGTCGGTGGCCCGCATCGCCGTACCGTCGTCGCTCTTCCTCGCCGTCGTCGCCGCGCTCGACGACCGGTACAGCTGGCAGAACGTGTTCCTGCTCAACGAGGCGATCGGGCCACGGATGGGGCCACAGCGGCACTACTGGTTCGTCGAGACCCTGGTGTACACCCTGCTGGCGCTGCTCGCCGTCGCCGCGCTCCCCGCGTTCGACCGCTGGGAGCGCCGGCTGCCCTTCGCGCTGCCGGTGGCGGTGCTCGCGGCCGGGCTCGCCGTGCGGTACGGCCTGGTCCCGCTCACCCCCTGGGACAACTTCGCCACCCCGGCGCTGCTCTTCTGGTTCTTCGCCCTCGGCTGGGCGGCCGGTAAGGCCGGCTCGGCGTGGCAGCGGCTCCTGCTGACCGCCGTCGGCACGATGTCGGTTGCCGGCTACTTCGGCAATCCCCTGCGCGAGGCGGTCATCGTCGCCGGCCTCGTGCTGCTCATCTGGCTGCCGAACGTGCCGAGCCTGGCCGCGGTGAACCGGATCGCGGGAGTGCTCGCCGGCAACTCGCTCTACGTCTACCTGACGCACTGGCAGGTCTACCCGCTGCTGAAGCCGTACTCCCCGCTGCTCGCCCTGCTCGCCGCCCTCGCGGCCGGGGTGTTGTTCGGCGCCGCCGTCGAGCGGACGACGCGGTGGACGACCCGGCGCGGGCGCGGCTCGAACCCGACCTCGCATCCCACCCACGAAGGAGAATCACGTGCGTCAGTTTCGAGCTAGATCCGTGGTCGCGGTTGCGCTGTGCGCCGCGGTGCTGACCGGCGCCGCCGCCTGCGGAGGGGACGCGAGCGAGCCCAACAACCAGAAGATCCTGCTCTACAGCGGCCGAAACGAGGCCCTGGTAAAGCCGCTGTTCGAGAAGTTCACCGAGAAGACCGGCATCGAGCTGGAGGTCCGGTACGGCACGACCGCCCAGATGGCGGCGCAGCTCGCCGAGGAGGGCGACCGCACGCCGGCCGAGGTGTTCCTGTCACAGGACGCCGGCGGGCTCGGCGCGGTCAACAAGAAGGGGGTGCTGGCCACCCTGCCGGCGGAGGTCCTCTCGAAGGTCCCCGAGGCCTACCGTGCGAAGGACGGCAACTGGGTCGGTGTCACCGCGCGATCCCGGGTCCTGGTCTACAACCCCGGCCTGGTCAAGGCCGAGGAGCTGCCCCGGTCGGTCTTCGACCTGACCGCACCGCGCTGGAAGGGAAAGGTGGCGATCGCACCCACCAACGGCTCCTTCCAGGCCTTCGTCACCGGGGTACGGGTGCAGCACGGCGAGGAGAAGGCGAAGGAGTACTTCGCCGCCCTCAAGGCGAACGACGTCCAGATCCGCGAGAACAACATCGCCATCGTGGAGGAGGTCGACGCGGGCAAGGTGCCGGTCGGCCTGGTCAACCACTACTACCTCGGCGAGATCGCCCGGGAACGCGGCACGTCGCCCGACAAGCTCAACGCGAGGCTGCACTTCTTCGCCGCCGGTGACAGCGGCGCCATGGTCAACGTCTCCGGCATCGGCGTGCTTCGCCGCTCGGCCGACGATCCGGACGTGCGCAGGCTCCTCGACTACCTCCTGGGCTCCGAGGCGCAGACCTGGTTCGCCGCGAACACCTACGAATACCCGCTGGTCGGCGGCGCGCCGGCGCCCGCGTACGTGCCGCCGCTGGCCGACCTGAAGGTGCCGCCGATCGACCTCAACGACCTCGAGACGCTGGAGGCCAGCATCGAGCTCATCAAGTCCACGGGACTGACGCCCTGACCACCTCGCCCGTCCCGCTCCGGCCGGCGCGCGCGGAGGTGTCCGCCGCGCCGGCGTGGCGCCGGTCGGTCCGCCGGTGGGCGCCGCACCCGGTCCTGCTGGTCATGGCCGGGCTCGCCGTGCTCATCGCGCTGCTGCCGCTCGGCTATCTGCTGCTGCGTGCCGGCGAGGCCGGGGCCGACCGGATCGCGGCGGAACTGCTCACCGCCCGGGTGGGCCGGCTCGCCGCGCGGAGCCTGGCGCTGGCCGCCGTGGTCACGGTCGCCTGCTCCGTTCTCGGGGTGGCGACGGCGTTCCTGGTCACCCGCACCGACCTGCCGGCGCGCCGGGTGTTCGCGGTGCTGGCCGCCCTGCCGCTGGCGGTGCCCACCTACATCGCCGCGTTCGCGTGGATGTCCTCGGTGGACGGTTTCGCCGGGTTCTGGGCCTCCGCCCTCGTCCTGATCCTCTGCTGCTACCCGTACACGTTCCTGCCGGTCGCCGCCACGCTGCAGCGGGCCGACCCGGCGCAGGAGGACGTCGCCCGCTCGCTCGGTCACGATCCCTGGCGTACGTTCCGCTCGGTCACGCTGCCCCAGCTGCGCCCGGCGATCGCCGGCGGCGCGCTGCTGGTCGCGCTGTACGTGCTGTCCGACTTCGGCGCCGTGGCGCTGCTGCGCACGGACACCTTCACCCGCGCCGTCTTCACCGCCTTCGAGCTGGGCTTCGACCGCACCGGGGCGCTCGTACTCTCCACCGTCCTGGTCGTGCTCACCACCGTGCTGCTGGCCGGGGAGTCCCTGACCCGCCGCCGGGGTGCCCGGTATGCCGCGGTCGGCTCGGGAGCCCGCCGTCCGCCGGTACCGGCCCGGCTCGGGCGGTGGCGCCGCCCGGCCGCGCTGCTGCTGGCCGGGGTCTCGGCCCTGGCGCTCGGCGTGCCCGCGCTGAACCTGACCCGCCGGCTGATCGCCGGTGTCTCGCGGCCGGGATCGGCGGGCGAGATCGCGGAGGCGGCCGCCAACTCGTTGACCGTGTCCGCGGCCGGCGCGGCGCTCACCATGCTGCTGGCGCTGCCGATCGGCCTGCTCGCGGCGCGGGCGCCCGGCCCGCCCGCGCGCGGGATCGAGCGCCTCAGTTACCTCACCCACGCGTTGCCGGGTGTCGTGATCGGCCTGTCGCTGGTGTTCTTCGGCGTGCATGTGGCCTACCCGCTGTACCAGACGCGGTGGCTGCTCACGCTGGCGTACGCGGCGTTGTTCCTGCCGCTGGCCGTCGCCGCGGTCAGCGCGGCCACGGCACACGCCCCGCCGGTGCTCGACGACGTGGCCCGCAGCCTCGGCCGCTCGCCGCTGTCGGCCTTCGCCACGGTCACCGTGCCGCTGATCACCCCCGGCATCGCCGCCGGCGCCGCGCTGGTCTTCCTCACCTGCATGAAGGAACTCCCGGCGACGCTGCTGCTACGCCCGACCGGCATGGACACGCTGGCCACCGAGCTGTGGACGCACACCTCGGTCGCGGCGTACGCGGCCGCCGCACCGTACGCCGCCCTGCTCGTGGCCCTGTCCGCGATCCCCGCCTGGTTCCTCGCCGCCCGCAGCGGCGCGCTCGGCCACGAAGGAGACCGATGACCGCCCTCACCGTCACCGCCGCGGGAAAGTGCTACGGCGCCGTGACCGCACTGGCCGACGTCCGCCTGAGCGTGCCGGCCGGCACGCTCGCCGCCGTGCTCGGACCGTCCGGCTGCGGCAAGACCACCCTGCTGCGGTGCATCGCGGGCCTGGAACGCCTGGACGCCGGGGAGATCCGGGTGGCCGGATCGGTGGTAGCCGGGCCCCGGCTGCACGTGCCCGCCCACCGTCGCCGGGTCGCCCTCGTGCCGCAGGAGGGTGCCCTGTTCCCGCACCTGCCGGTGTCCGGGAACGTCGGATACGGGCTCGATCGCACCGCCCGGCGCTCCGGCCGAGTCGACGAGGTGCTCGCCCTCGTCGGGCTCGACGGCTACCAGCACCGCATGCCGCATCAGCTCTCCGGCGGCCAGCAGCAGCGCGTAGCGCTCGCCCGCGCCCTGGCGCCACGTCCCCGGCTGATCCTGCTCGACGAGCCGTTCAGCGCCCTCGACGCCGGGCTGCGCGCCGAACTGCGCCAGGACGTACGGGCCGCCCTGCGCGCCGACGGCGCCACCGCCGTCCTCGTCACGCACGACCAGGCGGAGGCGCTGTCGCTGGCCGACCAGGTGGCGGTCATGCGCGACGGGGCGGTCGTGCACGACGGCTCGCCCGCCGACGTGTACACCGTGCCCGCCGACCCGTGGGTGGCGAACTTCGTCGGCGACGCCATGCTGCTGCCCGGCCTGGTCCGCGCCGGGCGGGCACACACCGCGCTCGGCGAGGCTCCGGTGCATCGCGGCGGTGCCGACAACGGCGACCGGGCGGTGACCGTCCTGCTGCGGCCGGAGCAGGTGCGCCTCGCCCCGCCGGAGACACCACCGTCGGGCCAGATCACCGGGCGGGTGCTCCGGCACGACTTCCACGGTCACGACTCGCTCACTGTCGTACGCCTGGACGACGGCACCGAGCTGCGATCCCGCCGGCTCAACGACGGATCGACGATCACACCGGGAACCGCCGTCCGGGTGAGCATCCACGGCACCGTCCGCGTCTGGCACGCCGAGGAGAGACAGGCCGGCGGCGCCTGAGCCGGCAGGCCGGTGAGGCCGCGCACCACCCGTAAGGCATCCTAGGAACCTGGACTACTCCCGATCGTGCCGGGTCAGCCGCCGAGCCGGCGCACGGGTGAGGTGCCGTAGCGAGCGGCCAACGCCTGCTTGAGCCCGCCGGGCAGGGCCTTGCTCTCCCGCTCGGCGCGCAGCACCGCGTGCTGCGCCGCGGCGTCGCGGTCCCACGCGGCCAGGCATTCCTCCGGTACGAGGTTCGCCGCCGCCACGATCGCACCCGCGGCGCCGAGCCAGCTCGCGTACCCGAGCAGCGCCGACGCTCCGGTGTAGACGGCGAGCGGGCCGCCGAGGCCGAGCTCGTGCCCGAGCCGGGCCGGATCGGCGCTGGAGTCCTTGATCCCGGCGACGCCCAGCCCGCTCAGCGCGTCGACCGGCACCGGTCCGCCCGCGACCGGCGGATAGTGGTACGCGAGCACCGGTACCCCGGCGGCGGCCTCGCTCACCCGGCCGTAGTACCCGGTCAGCGACCCGCCGAGCCGCGGCGGCGCGACGAGCACGGCGTCGGCGCCGGCCCGCACCGCGGCGGCGGCGCGGTCCGCGGCCGGCCGCCACCACTCCCCCGAGGCGCCGGCGATGACCGGCACCGCGGGGCACGCCTGCCGTACCGCCGCGACCAGTTCGACCCGCTCGGCGTCGGTGAGCGCGGCGGCCTCGCCGGTGCTGCCGTTGACGACGACCCCGCGGATCCCGGCCGCCACCAGGCGCGCCGCGTGGTCCGCCGTCCGTTTCGCCTCGACCGCGCCGTCGTGGTCGAAGAGGTTGACAAGTGCGACGGCGGGTCCGGTCCAGAGCGGCTGAGTCACCATGACCTCCAGGGTCCCCCAAAGCCGGCGTCAGTCCAGGCTCAGCTCACACCTGCTTTCGCCGGCTTCCAGCGCCACGACGGTGTCGCCGGCGCGCACCCGCCACGGGGCGTGGCCGCCCGAGCGGACCACCCGGACCGTCGCACCCGCGCGGGTCACCTCGAAGGTCGTCGGCGCGGTGCCGGCGGGACCCGGCACGGTCGTGGTGCGGGTGCCGTCGGCGAGTTCGAACAGCCGCAGCGTGATGCCGTCGCGGTAGTCGTAGTCCGGCCGGTCCTCGCGGGCGCCGACCGCCAGGACCGAGTCCGGCCGCACCAGCAGCGGCACGCTGGCGAAGCCGTGCGTCTCGCGCACCCAGCCGGGCCCCTCGACCACCTCGCCGGTCAGGTAGCGGGTCCAGCGGCCCGCCGGCACGTAGTAGGTCGTGTCGCCCTCCGCGCTGAACACCGGCGCGACGAGCAGGCTGTCGCCGAGCAGGTACTGCCGGTCGAGGTGGGTCGCGGCGGGGTCGTCGGCGAAGTCGAAGACCATCGGCCGCATCACCGGCAGGCCCTCGCGGTGCGCGCGGCCGGCGGCGTCGAACAGGTACGGCATCAGCGTGTGCTTGAGCCTGGTGAACTTGCGCAGCACGTCGACGGCCTCCTCGTCGAAGAGCCACGGCACCCGGTAGGTCTGGTTTCCGTGCAGCCGGCTGTGCGAGGAGAGCAGCCCGAACGGGATCCACCGCTTGAACACGGCCGGGTCGGGCAGCCCCTCGAAGCCGCCGATGTCGTGGCTCCAGAACCCGAAGCCGGACGCCGCCAGGGACAGCCCGCCGCGCAGGCTCTCCGCCATCGACTCGTACGTCGAGGAGTTGTCGCCGCCCCAGTGCACCGGGAACTGCTGGCCGCCGACGGTCGCCGAGCGGGCGTAGACGACGGCCTCGCCCTCGCCGCGGTGCTCGCGCAGCACGTCGAAGACCACCCGGTTGTACAGCTGGGTGTAGTAGTTGTGCATGCGTTCCGGGTCGGAGCCGTCGTGCCAGACGACGTCGAGGGGGATGCGCTCGCCGAAGTCGGACTTGAAGGCGTCGACGCCCATCTCGAGCAGCGCGCGCAGCTTGCCCGCGTACCACTCTCGGGCGTCCGGGTCGGTGAAGTCGACAAGCGCCATGCCGGCCTGCCAGCGGTCCCACTGCCAGACGTCGCCGTCGGCGCGGCGTACCAGGTAGCCGGCCGCCATGCCCTCGGCGAACAGCGCCGAGCGCTGTGCGATGTACGGGTTGATCCAGACGCAGGTGCGCAGCCCCCGGTCGGAGAGGCGCTTGAGCATGCCCGGCGGGTCCGGGAAGATCCGCGCGTCCCACTCGAAGTCGCACCAGCTGAACTCGCGCATCCAGAACGTGTCGAAGTGGAAGACGCTCAGCGGCAGGTCCCGCTCGGCCATGCCGTCGACGAAGCCGGTCACCGTCTCCTCGTCGTACGAGGTGGTGAACGACGTGGACAGCCACAGGCCGAAGGACCAGGCCGGCGGCAGGGCGGGCCGGCCGGTCAGCGCGGTGTACCTGCGCAGGATCTCCGCCGGGGAAGGCCCGTAGATCACCAGGTAGGACAGCGTCTGCCCGCCGACGCTGAACTGGGTGCGGGAGACCAGCTCGGAGCCGACCTCGAAGGACACCCGGCCGGGGTGGTCGACGAGCACGCCGTAGCCGCGGTTGGTGAGATAGAACGGCACGTTCTTGTACGCCTGCTCGCTGCTGGTGCCGCCGTCGGAGTTCCAGATGTCGATCGACTGGCCGTTCTTGACCAGCGGGCCGAAGCGCTCGCCGAGCCCGTACACCGCCTCGCCGACGCCCAGGTCGAGCTGCTCGTGCACGTACTGCCCGCCGTCGGCGTCCTCGACGATGCCCATGCCCTTCCCGCCGCTGCCGGTCAGGCGCCGGCCGCCGGCGACGAAGTCGAGCCGCCACTGCTCGCCGCCCGCGAACCGCGCGGTCAGCGCGCCCGAGGTCAGGCTCGTGTCGTCGACCCGCGGTACGTAGTCCGGCTCGGCGGCGATCTCGAAGTCGGGCCGGCGCGGCACCCGGCCCGCGAAGTGGCTGATCGTGACCCGCACGACGTCGGGCGCCGGCGCGGTGCAGGTGACCGTGATGATCGGGGCGTCGAGGGTGTCCCCGCGCCCACGCACCCGCTTGGCCGTCGCGTACGCGGTCAGGGAGTCCGCCCGCGCCGTGGTGTCCTGCAGCTGCACCGGGTGCAGGACGGTCACGCCGTCGCGCTTGCTCCAATAGCCGTCGGTGAACTTCATGATGGTTCCTTTACTTGATGGCGCCGGCGGTGATGCCGCGGGTCAACGTGCGCTGGAAGATCAGGAAGAAGAGCATCGCGGGCAGGATGCCGATCAGCGCCGAGGCGCTTGTCGTCGTGGCATCCATCTGCCGGTCGCCCTGCAGCACGCCGAGCGCGACCGGGACGGTCTGGTTGGCGTTCGAGATCAGGAAGACCAGTGGCAGGAAGAACTCGTTCCAGGTCCAGATGAAGAAGAACGTGAACAGCACCGCGAGCGTCGGCCGGCTGACGGGGACGACCACGCCCCATAGGGCGCGCCAGCGGCCCGCGCCGTCGACCTCGGCGGCGTCGAGCAGCTCGGTCGGGAACTCGGCGTAGACCGAGGAGAGCAGGTAGGTGCCGAACGCGCTCTGGATCACCGTGAAGATGATGATGATCGAGAACAGGCTGTCGTAGAGGTGCAGGCTCTTCGACAGGTAGTAGAGCGGGTAGACCAGCACCTCCTGCGGCAACAGGTTGGCGACCAGGAAGAACACCAGGAACCAGACCCGGCCGCGGACCCGGCCGATGCCCAGCGCGTACGCGTTGAGCACCGAGAGCACGACGGCGAGCACGGCCACCGCGGCGCTGGTGACGAAGCTGTTGAGCAGCTTGCGGCCGAAGTCGACGCGGTTCCAGAAGTCGACGATGCCGGAGAGGTGCAGCGAGTCCGGGATGGACAGCGGCCCGTTGCTCGCGTAGTCCGCCGGGCTCTTGACAGCGTTGAGCGCCACCACGAGCAAGGGAGCCACGACAAGCAGGAGCAGGATGAGCAGCACAGCCAGGACGATGAAGCGGGCCGGGTACCGACGGGCGGCGGTCACCTGTGCGTCTCCTGATCGCGGGTCTGCAGGCGTAGGAAGACGAACGCCAGCACGACGATGAACACGGTGAGCACGGTCGAGATCGCCGAGCCGTAGCCGACCTGGGCCTTCTCGAAGAAGTTCTTGTACGCGAAGTAGGACGGCACCAGGGTGGCGTTGCTCGGCCCGCCCCGGGTCAGCACGAAGATCGGGCCGAAGATCTTCAGCGCGGCGATGGTGGTGGTCACCAGCACCACGTAGAACTCGGGCCGGATCAGGTGCACGGTGATGCGCCGCAAGCGCTGCCACCAGCCGGCGCCGTCGAGGTCGGCGGCCTCGTAGAGCTCGGGGTCGATGCGCTGAAGGCCGGACATGAACATGACGACCGGGTAGCCCAGCTGAACCCAGATCATGATCGCCATGACGCTGTAGAGCGCGTAGTCCGGGTCGCCGAGCCAGTTGCGGGTCAGCGAGGAGAGCCCGATCGTCTCGAGGATCCGGTTCAGCGCGCCGTAGCTCGGGTGCAGGATCCAGCCCCAGACGATGCCGGTGACCGCGACCGGCAGCACCTGCGGCAGGTAGAAGCCGGAGCGGAACACGCTCGCCCAGCGGGCGCCGAAGACCTTGGCGAGGTAGTCGAACAGCACGGCCGCCAGCACCAGGCCGAGCAGCGTCGGTACGACCGCCATCGCCACGATCAGCAGCAGGATGTGCCCGAAGGAGGCCCAGAAGTTCGCGTCGTGCAGCAGCCGGGTGTAGTTGTCGAGGCCGACCCAGCTCGGCGCGCCGATGCCCGGCCAGCGGGTGAAGCTGATCCCGACGGTCATCACCAGGGGAACGACGATCACCGCGAGGGAGGCCAGCACTCCGGGAATCAGGTAAACCCCGTAGCCGGCGCGCCGGCCTCCCTGTCGCGGCCGGCTCATTTGCCGAGGTCGGCGAGGTTGTCGTGGTACGGCTTGGCGATCTCGTCGAGCATCTTCTCGGGGGTCTTGGAGCCGTTGATGAGGCCCTGGACGCCGCCGACGAGGACGTCGTAGTAGCCGGGCGCGGGCCAGTCCGGGTAGAAGGCCAGCCCGTCGCCGGTGGAGATGGTGGCGAAGTTGGCGATGAGCTCCCTGTTCTTCTCATCGGTGATCTTCGACGGGTCCGCGGCGACCGGCACGCCGCCGGAGTTGCCGAGCAGGGCCTGCACCTCGGGCTGCATGGTGATGTCGATGAAGTCGTACGCGAGGCTCTTGGCCTTGGACTTCTCCGGCACCACCCAGAGGTTGCCGCTGGAGCCCGGGTGCAGGGTGTTGCCCGGGAACAGGAACGTGCCCCACTGGAAGTTCTTGATCTCGGTGGCGAAGCGGCCGTACCACCAGCTGCCGGAGATCATGATCGGGAACTTGCCCTGCGTGAAGGCGACGCCCATGTCCTCGGCCTTGATGCCGGCCGAGTTCTCGGCGATGTAGCCCTTGGCGACCCAGTCGGCGAAGGCCTGCGCGCCGAACGTCAGCTCGGGACCGTGGAAGTCGACCTTGTTCTTGTAGAGCTGGTAGTCGTCGACGAAGGCGCGGTTCGACTTGGACAGGGCCAGTTCGTAGAGGATCTGCTGCGCGGGATACTCGGCGCCGCCGACCGAGAGCGGCGTGACTCCCGCCTTGGTGAAGGTACCGAGAGCGGTCTCGAACTCGGCCAATGTGGTCGGGACGGTGACTTCGTGCTTCGCGAAGAGGTCCTTGTTGTAGTAGACCATCACGTACTCGCCGTAGTTCGGGATGCCGAAGATCTTCCCGCTGCCCATGATGCCGTCGTCGTCGTACCGGGTGGTGGTCTGCAGGCTCGGGCTCAGCGCCTTGTCCCAGCCGCGCTCGCCCGCCTGCTCGGTCAGGTCGGTGAGCAGGCCCTGCTTGGACAGCAGGCCGGCGGTGGCGTTGCCCTTGTTGTACTCGAGGATGTCGGGCGCGCTGTCCGAGTTGAGGATCATGCCGGCGTTCTGCTGGATCTGCTCGAAGCTCTTCTCCTCGAACTTCACCTCGACGCCCGGGTGGCTCGCCTTGAAGAGCTCGATCGCCCTGTTCCAGGCGACGCCCATGGCGCTGGTCGGGCCCTCGTAGTGCCAGAGGGTCAGGGTCTTGGCCTCGGCGCCCTCGTCGCTGGAGCCGGAGTCGCTGCAAGCGGTGAGGCCGAGGGACGCCGCCAGAATCAGCGCGCCCACGGCGAAGCTCGTTCGTGGTCTGAACATGCCGTCCTCCAAAAGGCGGTCGAAGCGCTTCGATTAGCGGCCTAGTCGAAGCGCTTCGACGGCAGGGTCTGGCCAGACGCTAGGTAACGATCGACGTGGATGTCAACCGGATGACGCGGAGATTTCCTCGTGGTGGGTGGCGCAGCTGTCGCGCTCGACGATCGTCGGCGGCAGCAGCCGGGTGCCGGGGGTCCGGCGCCCGTCGAGCAGGTTCATCGCCGTCTCGACGGCGATGGTGCCGACCTCGTGCGCGGGGATGTCCGCCGAGGTGAGCCGCACCGGCAGGCCGACCGCGACGTCCCGCGGGCAGACCGCGACGATCGACAGGTCCTCCGGCACCCGGCGGCCGCTGCCGCGCAGCTCCTCGAGCAGCGGGGGCAGCGCCTCCTCGTTGTGCACGACCAGCGCCGACACGCCCGGCAGCCCGGCGTCGATCTGCGCCAGGCAGTCGCGCACGCCCCGGACCCCCGGCTCGCACGGGTGCGCGACCGTCTCCAGGCCCAGCCGCTCGGACGCCTCGGTGAAGCCGCCCAGGAACCGCGAGGCGTAGGTGGTGCCGCGCTCGTAGACCGCGGGCGAGGGGCCGACAAGTGCGATCCGGGTGTGCCCGTGCCCGGCCAGGTGGCCCAGGCACTCGGCGGCGGTGGCGGCGAAGTCCAGGTCGACGCAGGCGATACCGGCCGCGTCGTCGGGGAACCCGATCAGCACCGAGGGCTGCTTGATCCGGCCCAGCGCCGGGATGCGGACGTCGTCGCGCTCCACGTCCATCAGGATGAGCGCGTCGACCATGGTGGCGCCGGCGACCCGTTCCAGCCCGGCCGTGCCCTCGTCCTTGGTCAGCAGCAGCACGTCGTGGTTGTAGGTCCGGGCCGCGGTCACCACGGCGGTCACGAACTGCATGATGACCGGCACGCTGACGTCCACCCGCAGCGGCACGACAAGCGCCAGCACGCTGGTCCTGCTGCTTGCGAGGGCCCGGGCGCCGGCGTGCGGGTGGTAGCCGAGCTCGGCGATCGCCGCCTTGACCCGGGCCTGGGTCTCGGCGGAGATCGGCCGGCGGCCGCTGAGCACATAGGAGACCGTGCTCATCGAGACCCCGGCCGCGCGGGCGACGTCGCTGATCGTCGGCATCGCCCCTCCCCCGGTTCCGTTGCTGCTGGTCAGCCGATCCTACTGACCGATCTTGAAGGTCGACAGCCGCAGCCCCGCCCCGAGCACCAGATAGACGTCCTGCCTCCCGGTGGCCCGGGCGAGCCGGGCGGTGGTGGTCGCGTAGGTGTACTCGCCGCCGGTCGCCGCGAGCCGCGCGGTGCCGAGCAGCCTTCCGGTCGGGGAGCCGAGCCGCACCTCGATCGTGCCCGAGCCGGCCGCCCGCGCGGTGAGGGCGGTGCCGAGGTGCGAGCCCTTGAAGGCGATCCAGTCGCCGTCCGCGACCGCGGCCACCGCCGTGCCGCGGGCCTTGCTCTCGTCGACCAGCCGCGCGCCCGAGTACGTGTCGAAGCTCTCCGCCCGGGTGGTCCGGGTCAGATCCCGGGCCGGGATCGTCTCGCCGGCGACCCGCAGCTTGCCGCGCTGCCGGATGTCGGCCGAGGACGCGCCGACCAGCAGGTCGTGGGTGGACGATTCGACCACCCAGCGGCCCCGGGTGACGTCCCAGTGCGCCAGGTCGGCGATCTTCAGGCGCAGCGCGACCGTCGCGGTGCGGCCCGGGGCCACGCCGACGCGCTGGAAGGCCCGCAGCTGTTTGACCGGCATCCGGTCGCGCGACGTGCGCTGGTGCGTGTAGAGCTGGACGACCTCGTCGCCGGCCCGCCCGCCGGTGTTGGTGACGTCGACGGACACGGTCACCGTCCCGCCCTCGGTACGCGTGCGCAGGCGTGAGTAGCGGAATCCGGTGTACGAGAGCCCGTGGCCGAACGCGTACAGCGGGGTCCTGGTGCTGTAGAGGTAGGTCTGCCCGGACGAGATGATGTCGTAGTCGAGCAGGTCGTCCGGGAGCTGGTCGTCCGAGGGGTACCAGGTCTGCGTGAGCCGCCCGCCCGGGTTCCGGTCGCCGAAGAGGACGTCGGCGACGGCGTGCCCGGTCTCCGCCCCGGCGTGGGTGGTCCACGGGATCGCCGGTACGTGCCGCTGCTCCCAGGTGATGGTTTCCGGGTAGCTGGTCTGCAGCACCACGGTAGTCCGCGGGTTCGCCGCCAGGACCGCCTTCACCAGCGCCTGCTGGCCCGGGGCGAGCGCCATGGTGGTGCGGTCGTGCGCCTCGCGGCCGTTGATGAACGGGTTGCTGCCGACCACCACGACCGCGGCGTCGGCGCCCCGGACGGCGGCGACGGCCTGCTCGACGCCGCTGCTGACGACCTCGCGGGTGAAGTGGGCGGCGCCCTCGGCGGTGTCCGAGCCGAGGGTCAGCGCGCCGTCCGGCCCGACGGTGACGTAGGTGCGGGTGCCGAACCAGCTCTCCTTGGTCTCGTAGCCCGCGTAATGCAGGACGTAGCTGCCGTCGCTCTGGCGCTCGAGCTTGAACTGCTGCTGCACGAACCAGCCGTTGGGCTGCTCGTCGCGGGTCAGCAACGGCCCCCAGTTGTAGCCGAGATACCGGCCGTTGGCGACGCTGCGCAGGGTGGCGACGCCCTGGCCCCAGTCGACCACGTCGAACTGGGCGGAGCCGTCGGCGGTGGCGCCGGTCGCGGTGACCGGGTCCGCGTCGGTGGTGCCGGTCGCGGTCACGTACCGGCCGGTGGCGACGTCCTTGAGCGCGATGCGGTCGGCGCCCTCGCTGCTGGTCACGCTGGCGGCGCGCTCCCGGATGCCGTCCAGCGCGGTCACCTCGTACGGCAGCCGGCCGCCGTACCAGTCGGTGTAGAGCGTGTCGGCCAGCGGGCCGACCACCGCGACCTTGCCGCCCGGGGCGAGCGGCAGCGCGGAGCCCGCGTTCTTGAGCAGGACCATCGCCCGGCCGGCGGTCTCCCGGGCCAGGGCGCGGTGCGCGGGGCTGTCGATGACCTCCGGGCCGATCCCGGCATGCGGGCCGCCGTCCGGATCGAACTCGCCCAGCCGGAACCGGATGCTCAGCGCGTGCCCGACCGCGGTGTCCACGTCGGCCTCGGTGAGCAGCCCCTGCGCGAGCGCCTGGTTGATCGCGGCGACCGTCGGCGCGCCGTCGGCGTCGTTCACGGTGAAGCTGTCCAGCCCGGCCCGGACGACGGCCGCGTCCGCCTCGGCCTGGGTCGCGAAGTACCGCTGGGAGCCGGTCAGGTTGGTCGGCGACCAGGCATCGGTGACGTTGAACAGCGGGCGGTCCGTCCAGCCGCGGACCAGGCCCGACAGGTCCGGGTCAACGGTGGCGGGGCGGCCGTTGATCAGGTTGTAGGAGGCCATCACCCCGGTCGCGGCGTCCGCCTCGATGGCCGGACGGAACGCCTGACGGTCGTACTCGTTGAGCACCCGCTGCGGCACGTTCGACGACGTGACGTCGCGCCCGGTCTCGTTGTTGTAGGCCGCGTAGTGCTTCAGCGTCGGCGCGGTCTTCAGGTGGCCGGGGTCGTCGCCCTGCAGGCCGCGCCCGTACGCGGTGGAGATAGCCCCGGTGAGCAGCGGATCCTCGGAGTAGCCCTCCTCGTTGCGGCCCCAGCGCGGGTCCCGCAGCGGGTTCACCACCGGCGCCCACAGGTTCAGGCCCCAGACCCGGGGGTTCTGCGCGTGGTAGCCGCGCGCCTCGTCGCCGACCGCCGAGCCGACCCGCCGCAGCAGCGCCGGGTCCCACGTGCTGGCCAGGCCGACCGCCTGCGGGAACGCCGTGCCCCGCGCGGTGACCACCGCGCCGTTCGCGTCGACGTCGGTGGACCAGGCGACGCCGTGCAGCGCCTCGGTTCCGGTCTTGAACAGCTCGATGCCGAGCCGCGGTATCGCCGGCTGGTACTGGTGCAGCAGCGAGACCTTCTCGTCGAGGGTGAGCCGGCCGACGAGGTCGTCGATCCGGGCGTCGAGGGGCAGCCGGGGGTCCCGGAACGGAGATGCCGGCTCGGCGGCGCCAGCGGCGGCGCAGGCGCCAGCGAGCGTGACGAGAGCGACCGCGGCCACGGCGAGAGCGCGCCGGAGGTGCCTGTTTCGCATGGGTTCTTCTCCTGGTACGGCCGCAATCGAAGCGCTTCGACGATCGGCTACACGCAGTGATCGCGAGTCGGTGGGATGGTTACCGACCATAGATGCCCGACGATGACGAGGCAAGGCCCGCCGGACGCACCCCGGTGGACGCTCAGGCGCCCGGCAGCCGGACGTCGACGCGCAGGCCGGGCGGCGGGGAGGCACCGCTGAGCGCCACCGTTCCGCCGTGCCGGCGGACCAGCTCACGGACGATCGCCAGCCCCAGCCCCGAGCCGCCGGCGTCGCGGGCCCGCGCGTCGTCCAGGCGGGTGAACCTGTCGAACACCCGCTCGCGGTCCATCGCCGGGATGCCCGGCCCGTCGTCGGAGACCGAGATCAGCTGGTACGCGCCGTCCGCCGCAACGCTCAGCCGCACCGACGAGCTCGCGTGCCGCACGGCGTTGTCCAGCAGGTTCGCCACCACCCGGCCGATCGCGTCGCGCTCCCCCGCCGTGCGCAGCGGCACCGCCGGTCGCTCGTACTCCACCGCCGGGTAGCGGCCGGCGACCTCCGCGAGCAGCTGGCCCAGCTCGACCACCTCGGGACGGCGTTGCAGCGCCCGGGTCGTCTCGTCGTCGGCGCGGGCCAGCAGCAGCAGGTCGTCGACCAGGCGGCTGAGCCGGTCGACGTCCGTGAGCAGGTCGCCGGCGAGCGCCGGCCAGTCCGTGGTGTCCGGCAGCCGCTGCGCGACCTCCAGCTCCGTGCGCATGTTGGTGAGCGGGCTGCGCAGCTCGTGCGCCGCGTCGGCGACGAAGGCGCGCTGCCGGCCCCGGGCCGCGTCCAGCCGGTGCAGCATGCCGTTGAGGGTCACCGCCAGGCGGTGGATCTCGTCGCGGGAGTCCGGCACCGGCAACCGGCCCGGGCGGGCCCCGCCGGTGATCTCCTCGGCGCCGGCGCGCAGCGCCTCGACCGGGCGCAGGGTGGCACCGGTCACCCGCCAGGCCACCAGCGCCAGCAGCGCGACCAGCGGCGGAAAGGTGATCAGCAGCGTCCAGCGCAGCAGGTGCAGGCCCTGGGTCAGGTCGGCGGTGGGGCGGGCGACCAGGACCCGCATCGGGTCGGTCGCGGTGCCCGCGTCCACCGCGACCACGCGGACCCGCCCCTCCAGGCCGATCCGGTCGCCGGGGATGAACCGGCCCTCGCGGTCGGCGAGGGCGTCCAGCTCCGCCGGATAGAGGATCGGCACGAGCCGGTCGGCGCCCGCGGACACCGCGCGGACCCGGTCCCGGGCGTCGACGACCTGCACCCGTACGCCCGGAGCGGACGGCAGCGGATCGCTGACCGTGCCCGCGTCCACCAGGCCGGCCACCGCCTCGGCCGTCGCGAGGGCCTCGTTGTTCGCGGTACGCAGCAGGGCGAAGTTCATCGTCGCGACCAGCACCACGCCGCCGGCGGCCAGGCCGACGAAGAGCACCACGACGGAGACGATCAGCAGCCGGGCCCGCAGGCTGAGCCGGCGCAGCCAGGCCATGCTCAGCCCCCGTCGACCGCGGCCAGCCGGTAGCCGGCGCCGCGGACGGTCTCCAGCCGCTCGCGGCCGAGCTTGCGGCGCAGGTAGCCGACGTAGACCTCGACCGCGTTGGCCGCCGTGTCGAGCGCCGCGTCCCAGACGTGGTCGAGCAGTTCGGTCTTCGAGACGACCTCGCCGGGGCGCCGCAGCAGGTACTCCAGCAGCGCGAACTCGCGGGCGGTGAGCACCACCGGCTCGCCCGCGACGGTGACCTCGCGCCGCGCCGGATCCAGCTCCAGGTCGCCGTGGCGCAGCACCGCGGGCCGCTCCGGGGTGCCCCGGCGCAGCAGCGCGCGCAGCCGGGCCAGCAGCACCACGTACGAGAAGGGCTTGGTCAGATAGTCGTCCGCACCGCAGTCGAGGCCGTCGGCCTGGTCGTACTCGCCGTCCTTGGCCGAGAGCATCAGCACCGGCAGCCAGTGCTCCTCCGCCCGCAGCTGCCGCACCACCCGGTAGCCGGACAGCCTCGGCAGCATCACGTCGAGGATCATCGCGTCGTAGTCGCCGTGCCGGGCCAGCTCCAGCCCGTCCTGGCCGTCACCGGTCACGTCCACCGCGAAACCCTCGGCCTGCAGGCCCCGCTGCAGGGCAGCCGCGAGCCGCGCCTCGTCCTCCACCACCAGCAACCGCACCCCACTACCTTGGCACGCCCGCGGCAACCCCTAAGGGTTCTTCTCAGCGGCGTCACAGCCCGCACGGCGCACGATGGCTGCAGTCAACGGGAGGTGCTCATCGTGAGTGTGTTCAGGTCAAGGCCCGCCCTGCGCTGGCTCGTTCCGGCTGCCGCGGCGGTCGTGGTCATCGGCGGCGGCGCGGCCGCGGGCACGATCGTCGCCAGCGCGGAGCCGTCGCTGCCCGAGCGCAGCGCCGCCCAGCTGCTGGTCGACGTGCAGAACGCGAAGGTCGACGGGCTGTCGGGCACGGTCGTGCAGACCGCCGATCTGGGACTGCCGTCCCTGCCGGGCCTGTCCGGCGCGACGGGCGGCACCGACATCATGAAGCTCGTGGCCGGCAGCAACACCGCACGGGTCTGGTACGCCGGAGAGGACAAGGCTCGCCTCGCCCTCATGGGCACGCTCGGCGAGACCGACCTGATCCGCAACGGCTCCGACGTCTGGCTCTGGCGCAGCAGCGACAGCACGGCCACGCACTTCAAGCTGCCGGCGGACGGCAAGGACAAGACGCCGGCGGCGCTGCCGACGGGCGTGCCGTCGACACCGCAGGAGGCCGCCGACGCGGCGCTCGCCGCGATCGACCCGAGCACCGCGGTCTCCACGACCGGCGCCGCCAAGGTCGCCGGCCGGGACGCCTACGAGCTGGTGCTGACGCCGCGGGACACCGCCTCGCTGGTGGGTCAGGTGCGCCTGGCCATCGACGCGAAGGAGCACATCCCGCTCGGCGTCGACGTCTACGCCAAGGGCGCCAACGACCCGGCCTTCCGGGTGGCGTTCCAGCAGGTCAGCTTCGAGGTGCCGGACGCCGAGCAGTTCACCTTCAACCCGCCGCCGGGCACCAAGGTCAACACGCCCAGCGAGTCCGACCTGGCCGAGAAGCGTGCGGAGGCCGAGCGCGGCGCGGCGCACCGGCCCGAGGCGCCCGAGGGCACCAAGGTCGTCGGCGAGGGCTGGACGTCCGTCCTGGTGGCGAAGCTGCCGGCCGGCAGCGACCGCGGCCAGCTCGACGCCGTCGCCGGGGCGCTGCCGAAGGTCAGCGGCGCCTGGGGCAGCGGGCACCTGCTCTCCAGCGCCCTGTTCAGCGCCCTGGTGACCGACGACGGCCGGGTCCTGGTCGGCGCGGTGGCCCCGGAGAAGCTGTACGAGGCAGCCGGGAAGTGACCGACCTCGCGGTCGCCACACAGGGGCTGACCAAGCGGTTCGGCAGCCAGGTCGCGGTGGACACCGTCGACCTGGCTGTCCCCCGCGGAGCCGTCTACGGCTTCCTCGGCCCCAACGGCTCCGGCAAGACCACGACGATCCGGATGCTGCTCGGCCTGATCAGCCCCACCGCGGGCGGGCACGAGCTGCTCGGCTCGGCGATGCCGGACCACGCCGCCGACGTGCTCCCCCGCGTCGGCGCGCTGGTCGAGGGGCCCGGCTTCCACCCGTACCTGTCGGGGCGCGACAACCTGCGCCGCCTCGACGCCGCGGACCACACCGCCGAGGCCCAGACCGCCGACGCCCGCATCGCCGCGGCGCTGGACCGGGTCGGGCTGGCCGCCGCGGCGGCCAAGCGCTACCGCACCTACTCGCTCGGCATGAAGCAGCGGCTGGCCATCGCCGCCGCCCTGCTCGTGCCCCGCGACCTGCTGATCCTGGACGAGCCGACGAACGGGCTCGACCCGCAGGGCACCCGCGAGGTGCGCGCGCTGGTCGGCACGCTCGCCGCCGAGGGCGCGACGGTGCTGCTCAGCACGCACCTGCTGGCCGAGGTGGAGCAGGTCTGCACGCACGTCGGCGTCATGCACCGGGGCCGGCTGGTCGCGCAGCAGCCGCTGGCGCAGCTGCGCTCGGACGCGGCGCCGCGCGCCCGGGTGCTTACCGATCAGCCCGCGCAGGCGGCCCGGGTGCTGCGAACGCTGGGCCTGACCGAGATCGCCGAGACGGCCGCCGAGGCCTCCGGGCAGCTCGGCCCGGCCGCGCCGGAGAAGATCGTCGCGGCCCTAGTGCACGACGGCGTCGGCGTACGCGGCTTCGCGGTCGAGGCGCCCAGCCTCGAGGACGTGTTCGTCTCCCTGACCGGAAGAGGCTTCGATGTCAGTGGCTGAGGCGTCCGCGGCACCGGTTCGCCGGTTCTCGTCCCGCTTCCTGCGCTCCGAGCTGCGCCTGATCGCCGTACGGCGGCGCAACCAGGTCGGGCTCGCCGCGCTGGCGGCCGTGCCGATCGTGCTCGCCGTCGCGATGAGGCTCGCCACGCCCGACACCTCGGAGCGGCGCGGCGGCGGGCCGGACTTCTTCGCACAGATCACGGGCAACGGCTTCTTCGTGGCGCTGGCCGCGCTCAGCGTCGAGCTGACGCTCTTCCTGCCGATAGCGGTCGCGATGGTCGCCGGCGACGCGGTCGCCGGCGAGGCCGACCAGGGCACGCTGCGCTACCTGCTGACCGTCCCGGTGGGCCGGATCCGGCTGCTCGCGGTCAAATACGCCGGCATCGTGGCCGGCGCGTTCCTGGCACCGCTGGTGGTGGCGGCCTCCGGCCTGGCCAGCGGCCTGATCCTGTTCGGCGGCGGCGACGTCACCATGCTCTCGGGCACCCAGGTCGGCTTCGGCGAGGCCCTGCTGCGGCTGCTCGGCGTCTGCCTCTTCCTCGGCGTCTGCCTGTCCGCGCTCGGCGCCGTCGGCCTGTTTCTGTCCACACTCACCGTGCAGCCGATGGCCGCGACGATCGCGCTGACCATGCTCAGCGTGGCGAGCTTCGTGCTGGGGCAGATACCGCAGCTGGACTGGCTGCACCCGTACCTTTTGACGCGGCACTGGCAGGACTTCGGCGAACTGCTGCGCGACCCGGTGTCGTTCGACGCGCTGACGCCGGGGCTACTGTCGGCGCTCGCGTACATCGTGGTGTTCCTGACGGCGGCGTGGGCCCGCTTCGCCGGCCGCGACGTCACCAGCTGACATCAGTCAAGGCGGTACTCCCACCCTTCGGCCTGCCACTCGAAGGTGGCCGCGACCAGTTCCCGCACGGCGAGACCCCGCGTCACGTGCTCCAGCCCCCGGTACGTGGCGAGGTGCCCGATCAGCATGACGCGCCGCCCGGCCCACCGAGTCGGCAGATCGGCGAGGAACCGGGCCACCCGCGCGATAGCCTGCTCGTGGCTCTCCCCACCGGGATACGGGCGCCGGCAGTGGTCCAGCCGGTCCCTGCTGACCTCGGCCGCGGGCGAACCGTTGCGCGCGCCGAAGTCGCACTCGCGCAGCCGCCAGTCGTACAGAACCGGGATGCCGGTGCCGCCGAACGCGATCTCCGCCGTCTGCGCCGCCCGGCGCAGATCCGAACTGAACACCGCGGCGATACCGTCGTCGCGCCGCCGCCGGCCCATCTCGGCGGCGTTCGCGCGGCCCCGATCGCAGAGGCGGCCGGGCAGCCAGCCCGTGGCGACACCTCGCTCATTGTCCTCAGTCAACGCATGAGTCTCGAACACCACCTCGATCGACATCCCACGAAGCTACTGAAGATCTATCGCACCGCAAGGGACAGAGCCGGCTTCCGGCACCACGTCGCCGGTCACCGGTGCTTCCCGGCGCGGCGTCGAGATCAGCGTGGATCGCCATCCGCATGACGCCGGGCTGGAGCGGCCGAAATGACAGCTACCCGATCAGCGATCGATCATGCCAAATTCGAGTGTCCCCCAGCTGGCCGCGAGAGATGAATGCCGCGGCATCGTGAACCGCGTTGCGGCATCCCCGGACGGCAGAGCGACGACCGGGTGGGCGCCGCGTGCTACGCTGATCGCGGTGTAGATCTTGGCCTGCAGTCGCGGCCGAAGCGCGAGCACGGACGAGGAGCCTGATGAGCGAACCCACGGCCGACGAGATGTTTCGCGCCGTCACCGCGGTCATGCCCTTCGTGCGGCGATGGCAGCTTCCGCTGAACCCCGAAGACGTCGAAGAGCTGGCCTACGCGGTGCCGCTGCACGCCCGCTCGGACCGCACCGTCGCGGAGATCGACACCGCCGTCCAAACGCAGATCGACCAACACCGGCAGCGAGCGCGACACCTCTACGAGGCCATGCGCGCCGCCTCGGAACGGGACGAGCCGTTCAGACGTGAGTGACCTCCAGCCGGCCGCGGGAACCGAGAACCCGGAGCGGTCGTCGTCACTCTCCACCGGTCGGCCGTCGCACTGCCGATTGGCGCTACCCGCGGAACGCTACGCTCCCGTAGTCGGCGTTCGGTCCCATCGGCATCCTGAAGTAGCCGAGATCGGTGCCGCTTCGAGGGAAGTCGATGACTGGAGCGCTGTACAGCATGGGTGGGAGCCGAATGGCGACCGTGGCGGAACTCTGGAGTGCGCATGGCCATGCCGCCTTTCCCGCTCGGCTGAGGTCTGCCGATGTGTCCGGCATCGACATGGTGACGCTTGATGCGGACGTGGCGGGCTGCGTCAGCGTTTGGCTGCGCAACGGCGGCAACATCGATGACCGGCGCTGGGAAATTCTGGCGGCCCGCGAACGCGAACTCACCCGGGTCCTGCCGGCCTTGACCGGTGAAGAGGCCGCCTACTGCCAGAGACTCCGCGACATGGCCGTCGTCCTTATGGATTCGCCGGGCGGCTCGGCGGTCAGGAGTTCACGGCCGGTTTCTCGTGGTGGTCGGGGCGGGCGGCGCGGGTGGGGCGGCGGGTGAGGACCTGCGGTCCGGTCGGGGTGATCGCGACGGTGTGTTCGGAGTGCGCCGTGCGGGAGCCGTCGGCCGAGCGGATCGTCCAGCCGTCGTCGTCGAACCTGATCTTGTCGGTGGTGGCGCAGAACCAGGGTTCGATGGCGATGGTCAGGCCGGGCTCGAGCCTCATGCCGCGACCGGGGCGGCCGTTGTTGGGCACGTGCGGCGCCTCGTGCATGGTGCGGCCGAGGCCGTGGCCGCCGAACTCGACGCTGACGCCGTAGCCGTAGCGGTGGGCGACCTCGCCGATCGCGGCCGAGACGTCGCCGAGCTTGTCGCCGGGGCGGGCCGCGGCGATGCCGGCCTCGAGTGCGACCTCGGTGGCCTCGATGAGCCTGAGGTCGGCCGGGTCGGGCGTGCCGACGACGACCGAGAACGCGGAGTCGGCCACCCAGCCGTCGATGGCGACCGCCATGTCGACGCTGAGCAGGTCACCGTCGCCCAGCGCGTAGTCGCGCGGCAGCCCGTGCAGGACGGCGTCGTTGACCGACAGGCACAGCACGTTGCGGAACGGGCCCTTGCCGAACGACGGCGCGTAGTCCCAGTAGCTGGATTCGGCGCCGCGCTCCTTGATGCGGCGGCGCGCGTGGTGCTCGAGGTCCATCAGGTTGACGCCGACGTCGGCGACGTCGTGCAGCTCCGCGAGCAGTTCGCCGACGAACTGGCCGGTCACGGCCATCCGCCCGATTTCCTCCGGGGACTTCATCTCGATCACGGCGGCTCTTCCCTCTCCAGTCGGTATAGTTATACCACCCCCCGGCGGGGCTATCCTGCTCGCATGGTTCGCCCACCGCTCACCGCCGAACAGATCGCCGCCGGCCGGCGCCTCGGTGCCGCGCTCCGGGCGGCGCGGGGCACCCGGGGCCTCGTCGAGGTGGCGCTGGCGGCCGGCATCTCGCCCGAGACGTTGCGCAAGATCGAGGGGGGCCGGCTGCCGGCGCCCGCGTTCGGGACCGTGGTGTGCCTCAGCGAGGTGCTCGGCGTCCCGCTCGGCGAGCTGGCCGGGGTGTGGCTGGCCGGCATGCCCGTGCGCCAGGCCTCCTAGCCGCGGCGAGTCCCCTCAGGTGCGTGCCGCCTCGGCGTGGTAGGCCGCGGTCAGGCGGGCCAGCACGGACTCCGCGCCCGCCGGCCGGGGCACCCCCAGGTGCAGTTCGCGCAGCTCGTCCATGAAGTCGGACCACAGCGGCGGCCCGCCGCGCTCGAGCAGTTCCGCGCGGATCGCGAGCTCCCGGGTGACCGGCAGGTGCCGCCGCCCCCAGGCGCCGAGGTGCGCCAGCACCGGCACGAGCTGGATGGCCGGCTCCGTCAGGCTCAGCAGGATCCGCTGCTTGTGGCGCGGATCCGGCGCCGACGTGACCATGCCCAGCGCGGTGAGCCGCTGCAGCCGGTCGGCGAGGATGTTCGACGCGATCCCCTCCTCGGACCCGGCGAGCAGGGCGCGGAAGTGCCGCCGGTCGCCGAACATCAGGTCCCTGATGATCAGCAGCGACCACTTGTCCCCGAGTACCTCCAGCGAGAGGTTGATGGGGCAGCCGGAGCGGTGCTCGTCGATGGTCACCCTCTGCTCCTCCCCACGGCCGGGTGTTACCGCTTGCATTCTAAAACCGGTCTTCGGTACGGTCCAAACCAGTTGCAGTTCACAACCGGTTACCGGAGGGGACAACGACATGGCGTACGTGACCAGCGACCTCGCCGTCTCCGTCGACGGGTTCGTGTCGGGCGTCAACCAGACGCTCGAGCGCCCGTTCGGCGACGGCCAGGGCGACCAGCTGCACCGCTGGATGTTCGAGACCCCCGACGAGAACGCGGAGGAGCTGACGGCGATCACCGCCGCGGACGCGTTCATCATGGGGCGCAACATGTTCAGCCCCGGCCGCGGCGACTGGGATCCGGAGTGGACCGGCTGGTGGGGCGACGACCCGCCGTACCACAAGCCGGTCTTCGTGCTGACCCACCACCCGCGCGAGGACCTGCCGATGAAGGGCGGGACCACCTTCTCGTTCGTCACCGGCGGCATAGCCGAGGCGTTCGAGCGGGCCGGGGAGGCCACCGGCGACGGCCGGATCTCGATCGCCGGCGGCGCCGCCACGATCAACCAGTTCCTCGCCGCCGGCCTCGTCGACGAGCTCCGCCTGCACATCTCCCCGATCACCCTCGGCGCCGGCGAGCGCCTGTTCGACGGGGTGCCGCCGCTGAGGCTCGAGCAGCTCTCCGGGCGCTCGGCTTCCCTGGTCACCCACATCACCTACCGCGTGCTCCGCTGAGGCGGGACTTCGCGAAGCTCCGGCCCGGCGGAACGGGTACCGATAGCGTGTGATTCGTGGAGTTGTGTCCCGAGAGGTTCGTGCGGCTCCGGCGCCTAGGGTGCGGTCTCGCGGTCTCGGTCGTCGCCGCGACGGCATCCGTCGCGGTGGCCCTGCCGGCGCGGGGCGCGCCCAAGGACGACGGCCTGACCCTGGTCGTGCCGACCCTGGCGCCGATGTTGCCGGGCCAGCAGGGCTGGGTGAGCGCGATGTGGCGGGCGAACATCGACGTCTGCGACGTGGAGGTCACGATCTCCGGTGCCGGACCGAAGTTCTCCTACCCGGCGAGCACCTCGAACTACTCGTCGTTCTACACCTCCTCGGCGCTGGCCACGGGGGCCATGGACTACACCGCCTTCAAGGTCGCCGTGCCCGCGTCGGTGACGTCTCCGGTGAAGCTGACCCTCGACGTCGTCTACCACCAGCTCCCGCCCGGCCAGATCAAGAAGGAAGACGACCTCGCCACCAAGAAGTTCGACTGCAAGGGGCCCAAGGGCGACATGCAGGTCTCCGCGACGCTGCCGGTGGCGCCGAGCACCGGCGCGGCGGTGGTGCAGAAGACCGACACCGTCACGGTGCCGAGGTCCAAACCCACGTGGGTCAAGCTCACCTTCCTCGGCAACAAGCCGAACCTGGACGATTTCCGGGTCACTCTCACCCCGCCGAAGGGCCTGGTGGTCGGCTACCCCGGCGACGGCACCTCGGCCGGGCTGGACGGCGGCTCCACCCTCCCGGTCGGCGAGGACGACTTCGTCGCCGTGCGCCTGGACGCCACCGCGATGGAGCCGGGCAGCTACAAGGTGCCGCTCAAGGCCACGTACACCGGCGGCGGCTTCGACGGTCAGCTGGCCGTCGAGGTCGACTGACGCCCATCCGGTCGCAGGACCCGACGGAAGGAACCGCACGATGCGCCGAACCGCGATCGCCGCGGCCGTGGCCGCCACCGTCGCGGCGTTGACCGCCTGCGCGGACGACCCCGCGGCCCCGCCCGCCAGGAGCCCGGCACCGGCGAGCGCCGCGGCGTCGGTGGACACCCGCACGCCCGAGCAGCGCGCCGAGGACACGTTCGTCGCCGTCACGGCCGCGCACCTGTGCGTCGTGCAGTCGACCGTCTACGAGGACCCGAAGGCCATGGCCGCCGCCTACGACTCGATCCCCGACTATCCGGGCCTCACCGCGCCGCAGGTCGACCAGTTCCGCAAGCGCATGACCAGCGACCAGGCCTTCGCGGACCGAGTGACCGAGAAGCTTCAGCAGACCTGTACCCCCGGCACGCCCCGGCCGTCGCACGGATGATCACTGCGAGGCCGGCCGCCCGGTGGCGCGGCACGTCCCGGCGCAGGTCGACGCCCTGCATCCGGGGGTAGAGCGCGCTCCAGGTGTCCAGCAGGGCGTTGACGGTGTGCGCCTTCTGCAGCAGCGTGTACTCGGGGACGTCCAGGTTGTCGAAGGCTCCCCCGGCGCCCTCGTCGAGGCCGCCGCGCGACATCATCGAGGTGGTACGCACGGTGGCCGCCGGCGCCGCCACGCTGTCCCCGGCCGTCATCCGTCAGCTGATCGACCACGTCGCCGGGCCGCGCCGCGATCGCGCCCGGAGCAGCCTGGCCCGACTCACCGAGCGGGAGCGGGCGGTCGCGGTCACGCTGGGCCGGGCTGGTCGAACGCGGAGATCGCCGCCGAGCTCGCCATGAGCGTGCCGACGGTGAAGGGGCACGTCTCGCGGCTGCTGTCCAAGCTCGACCTGAACAACCGGGTCCAGGTGGCGCTGCTGGTACACGACGCCGAACTGGTCTAGCCGCCACCCCGTCACATACCTAAAGTTCTAGAACTCT
The DNA here is from genome assembly GCF_040648555.1 of Actinoplanes sp. NPDC049118. Taxonomy (NCBI): domain Bacteria; kingdom Bacillati; phylum Actinomycetota; class Actinomycetes; order Micromonosporales; family Micromonosporaceae; genus Actinoplanes; species Actinoplanes sp. NPDC049118. Next base: position 453,687 of record NZ_JBEZDY010000001.1, on the reverse strand, counting down.
TGCCGAAGTTGTGACAGACTCCGACGAGAGTTCTAGAACTATGGGGGTTAACGATGGTCGTTGTGATGGACCGGCCCGCGGCCGGCGGGCGCTTCGGGGAGTTCGGCGGCAGGTACGTGCCGGAGTCCCTGATCCCGGCCTGCGCCGCCGTCGAGGCGGCGTTCCGGGAGGCCTGGGCCGACCCGGAGTTCCACCGCGAGCTGGACGGCCACCGGACCACCTACGCCGGGCGCCCCACCCCGCTGACCGCGGCCCGCAACCTCTCCGCGGAGCTCGGCATCACCCTGCTGCTCAAGCGCGAGGACCTCGCGCACACCGGCTCCCACAAGATCAATAACGTGCTGGGGCAGGCGCTGCTCGCCCGCCGGATGGGCCGGAACCGGCTGATCGCGGAGACCGGCGCCGGCCAGCACGGCGTGGCGACGGCGACGGCGGCGGCGCTGTTCGGCCTACGGGCCACGGTCTTCATGGGCGAACGCGACATCGAGCGCCAGCGGCTCAACGTCTTCCGGATGACCATGCTCGGCGCCGAGGTGGTGCCGGTGACCAGCGGCAGCCGCACCCTCAAGGACGCCACCAACGAGGCCATGCGGCACTGGGTCTCGGCCGTCGACGACGCGCACTTCTGCCTGGGGTCGGTCGCCGGGCCCCACCCGTACCCGTGGATGGTCCGGGAGTTTCAGCGGGTGATCGGGGACGAGGCGCGCGGGCAGTGCCCGGCCCCCGACGTGGTGGTCGCCTGCGTGGGCGGCGGCTCCAACGCGGCGGGCACGTTCGCCGGCTACGTGGACACCGCGGCCCGGCTCATCGGCGTCGAGGCCGCGGGCGGCGCGGCGATGTCGTCGGGTGAACCGGGCGTGCTGCACGGCTCGCGGTCGCTGCTGCTGCAGGACGGGCACGGCCAGGTCGCGGAGGCGCAGTCGATCGCGGCCGGCCTCGACTACCCGGGCGTCGGCCCGGAGCACGCGCACCTCGGCGCATCGGGCCGTGCGCACTACGTGACGGTCACCGACGACGAGGTGGTCCGCGCGGTGCGCCGGCTCGCCGAGCGGGAGGGGATCATCTGCGCGCTCGAATCCGCGCACGCGGTGGCGTGGGTGCTGCGCGCGGCCGGCACGCCGGAGCTGCCGGCCGGCTCGACCGTGCTGCTGACCCTGTCGGGCCGCGGCGACAAGGACGTCTCCCAGCTGATGGAGGTCCCGCGATGAACCACGAAGACCGCCCGGTGCTCGGTGCGCGGCTGCGGGCGGCCGGGCGGCCGCTGCTCGTGCCGTACGTGACCGGGGGCATCACGGCCGACTGGACCGCATACCTGCTCGCCTGCCAGGAGGCCGGCGCCGACGCGATCGAGGTCGGGCTGCCGTTCTCCGATCCGATGCTCGACGGCGTCACCATTCAGCAGGCCTCCGACCGGGCGATAGCCCGCGGAGCCACCATGGACTCGATCCTCGCCGACCTGCGGGACACGCCGCTGCGGGTGCCGGTCGTCGTCATGACGTACGCGAATCTGATCCTGCGTGACGGGATCTCCCGGCTGGCCGCGGCCGGGGTCTCCGGCCTGATCGTCCCCGACCTGCCGCTGGAGGAGTCCGCGCCGTTCGAGGCCGCCGCGGCCGCCGCCGGCATCGACCTGGTGCTGCTGGTCGCGCCGTCGACCCCCGCCGGCCGGCTGCGCGAGATCTGCGCACGCAGCCGCGGATTCGTGTACGCGATAAGCGTCATGGACACGACCGGCGAGCGCGGCACCCTGGCCGGCACCGCCACGGCGCTGGCGGCCCGGGTCAAGGCCGTCACCGACCTGCCGGTCCTGATCGGCTTCGGGATCTCGACGCCCGCGCAGGCCGCCGCGGCGGGACGCGCCGGGGACGGTGCCGTGGTGGCGTCGGCGCTCATGCGTAGGGTTCTCGACGGAGCCACGCCCGCCGAACTCGGACACGCGGTCGCGGCCCTTCGCGCCGCACTCGACCTGGGGGTGTCTCCTGGAACGCCGCACGCCGAAGTACCAGATCATCGCGGCTGACCTCACCGCGAAGATCCGCGGCGGGGAGCTGCCGCCGGGTTCCGCGCTGCCACCGCAGCGGGAGCTCAGCGCCGCGTACGGGGTGACGCTCGTGACGCTGCGTCAGGCGCTGCGGCAGCTCGAGGACGACGGCCTGCTCTCCCAGCAGCCGGGCCGCGGCACGTTCGTGGCCGAGCCGAAGGCGACCTACCGGCTGGACTCGCTGCGCGGGCTGGCCGAGGACCTGCGCGCGCAGGGCCGCACGGTCAGCACCGAGATCCTGGGCCAGACGCTGCGCCGCCCGCCCGCCTGGGTGGCGGCGCAGCTCGGCACCGAGCGGGCGCTGCGGCTGGAGCGGCTGCGGCTGCTGTCGGGCCGCCCAGCCGTGCACCAGCTCTCCTGGGTCCGCTCGCCCGCCGGCGCCGGCCTGCGCGACACGGACCTGAGCGAGACCTCGCTGTACGCGGCGCTCGCCGCCAACGGCGTGGTCGTGCACCGGGCATCGGAGGTCCTGCGACCGGAACTGCTGTCCGCGCCGGTGGCGGACCTGCTGCGGCAGAACGCGGGCACACCCGTGTTCGTGTCGGACCGGATCACCTACGGCCTGGACGACCGGCCGATCGTCGTCGACCGGGCGACGATCCTCGGCACGGTGATGGAGGTCCGCACGGAGCGCGCCGCCACCGGCCTGTCGATGAAGTGGATGTCCGTGCCTGCGCAGTGATCTATGCGCATGCCCGGCGCAGGTTTCCGACCGCCCGGCGCTGCGACCGTACCGGCCGCCGATTCGCCGTTCTCCGCGCGCACCGCGCCACGTGACAATGCTCGGGTGGAGGTCCTCGAGATCGCGTGCGACGAGTCCGGATACGAGGGCGAGCAGCTCATCGACACCACCACCGACGTGTTCGCGCACGCGGGCGTCCGCCTCGGCGCGGACGCCGCACGGGCCTGCCTCGCGGAGCTGCGCGGCCGGATCCGCGCACCCGCGATCCGGTACAAGGCCGACCACCTGCTGCGGGACGGGCACCGGTCCGTGCTGGTCTGGCTGCTCGGTCCGTCCAGCCCGCTGTTCCGGCGCGCACACGTCTACGTCATCGACAAGGTCTACTTCGTACTCGGCAAGCTCACCGACCTGCTGCTCGCCGACCCGACCACCGCCGGGCTGTCCGCCGACCGATCGGCCCGGGCCCTGTCCGATCGGCTCTTCGCCGGCCGCCCCGGCCACGACTACCTGGTGGCCGCCAACGAGCTCATGCACGGCCGGGACCGCCAGGACGTCCGCGGCCCGGTCGAGGCCTTCTTCCGGCTGGCCGGCGAGCTCGGCGGCCGGGCGCGCGCGGAGGCGTTCCGGGCCCGGCTGCGCGACGACCCCGCACTGTCCGTGCTCGACCCGCTGATCCCGGCGGTGGTCCGGACCGTGGGGCGCTGGGGTGCCGACGGTACGCCGATATCGATCCTGCACGACCGCCGCACGACGCCGCCGGACGAGCGGATCAGCCGGATCAGGCCGCTGCTCGCCGCACCGCTGCGGCTGGAGGGGCTGCGGCTCGCGACGGCCGAGGCCGAGCCGCGGATCCAGCTCGCCGACATCCTCGCCGGCGTTGTTCGCAGGATCGCCCAGGACGAGCTGCGCGGCGTCGGCGACGCCGAGTTGACCACGCTGGTCCGGCCCTACCTCGACCCGTACTCGATCTGGGGCGACCGCCGCAGCTGGGCGCTGCTCAGCGCCTGACGGCCGGCGGGCGGAGTTCCCCCCGGGCGCCGGCCCCCGCGGGCCGGGCCGCTAAGACCGCATCGCACTGCCAGTCGACCGGCATCGTCACCCCTCGTTCGGTCGTGGTCTCGCACGGGTCACCGAGGATGGGCCGAGACGCCGGCGACCAGCACGGTGCTGAGCGTGAGCGCGCTCAGGACGACGACTGCACACAGACGAGGCCTGCCGGTAGTGCCGTACCCGACGAAGGACGCCGGGCCGCACGCCCCGAAGGCGAGGCACATCAGCACGGTGGCCACCTTACCGCCGCCGGATGTCGGTTGCAGGTGGGAGGTGAGACCCGCGACGACCGCGACGACCGCGGCATGCGCCACCAGCGTCAGTAGTACCGGCACAGCCCAGGGCCCCGGCGCGAACAACCGCCGCGCCGCGACCGTCAACGCCGCCACATACACGACGACGCCGACCGCGGCCCCGACGAACAAACCCAGGACGAATGCGCCGAGCTCCTCCCAGCCGCTGCTCGGCCCGGGCGACTGCACGGCGGCGATCACGAACCCCGCGACGGTGCCGACCCCTGCGGCAGCGGCGAAAGCCAGCAGCGGAGCGCCGACCATCATCCACGGCCGAGGACCCCGGACAGGGTCGCTCACCGCGGCGGTGGGACGCCGGCCGCCCGCTGGATCAGCAGTCACTCCGACCTCCTGTGTCAGCTTCGTCGCAGGCTTCCCGGCGACCCGCTTCACGGGCTGTGTCACGTGCAGGAGCGTGACCCCGGTTCCGAGCCCCTGCCGGTCGACCAGCATCGTGACCTCCTTCGGTCATGGTCTCGCATCAGGGCGCCGAGCACGGTGAGACCGGCGAGCTCGTCCCCAACCTGGCGGGCCCGTTTCGGGCGGCGGCGCGGTCGGGAACCTCACCCGACAGGGCCGCGTCGCCGTGGTCAACCCCATCGGATCGTCGGGGTGGGTGTCGCGGTCGTCGCCGCTGTCCGGCGATTGGCACTCACCGTCCAGGTGAAATCGGCACGATGGACTTTACAATGAAAACCGTTCCCAACAAGATGGGGTCGTCGCCGGCGCGCCGCCGGCGGCGTCCCCGTTACCGGAAGGAACGCCATGTCCTTGAACGTCTCTCCCGACCTGCTCGCCGTCGCCGAGCGCGGCGAGGTCACGGACGCCGAGTTCGTCGACTGTGTCCGCACGTCGCTCCCCTACGCGTGGGAGGTCGTCAGCAAGGTGATGACCGACCTGAAGGACGGCGAGGAGTTCGCCGACCACGAGATCCCGCCGCCGTCCGAGGTGGAGCGCGGCCAGCTGCTGCGCGCCCTGGCCAGCGACGCGATCCGAGGAGGGCTCGAGCGGCACTTCGGCGCGAAGCTCGCGTTCCAGAACTGCCACCGGGTCGGGGCCTTCCGCTTCAGCGCGGTCGGCGGCGAGCGCTACCAGGCGTTCGTCTCGGCGCGGGGCCAGCTGCTCAACCAGTCCCCCGAGCTGCGCAACTGCTGACGGCACGGGCGGGCCGGCGACCACCGGCCCGCCCGGTCCCGGGCGGGCCGCCGGATTCCCGACCTACCTCGGCGTCCGGCCGGAGCGCGGCGGGACGGAGCCCTGGTTGTCGTCGTGCCAGGTCTCGCGGAGCTCGCGCTTGGTCTCGCGCCACCACTGGCCGAACTCGGCGCCCCAGTCCCGGAAGTCCCGGCCGAGATCCTTCAGCGCGTGCAGGTAGCCGGGGTCGTCCATCCGCGCGCCGATCAGCTCCGCCAGCCCGAAGCCCCACTGCACCGGCGCCGCGGCCAGGGCGAGGACCGGCAGCCACCACAGGCCCGTCACCGCGTACGCGATGAGGAGCGCGACCTGCGCGCACACGGTGACCGTCCCGCCGTGCGCGGCGCGGCGCAGCAGGGCGGGCGACAGGCGCAGGCAGCGCCAGGGCAGGCGGCCGGCCGGTACCAGCAACCGCAGCGCGAAGCCGGCGACCACCGCGGCGAAGAGCGCGGCCAGGATGCGCCCGATGGTCGCGGCCGGCGGCCACCACACGCCGGCCAGGGTGACGGCCGCGACCAGCGCGATCGCCACCGGGAACCAGATGCGCAGCGAGCCGAGCAGGCCGCGGATCGGCCAGGTCATCGAGACGACGTCGGGGCGGGCCGGGTTCTCGCTCGCGACGTCGCGCAGGGCCCGCATCGACCGGCCGACCCGCAGCCGTTCGGCGTCGATCATGGCGAGCAGCCAGCGGCCGTATTCGTTGTCCGGGTCGAGTGCCAGCGCGGCCCGGGCGGCCTCCTCGGCCACGTCCCGCTTGCCGGCGACGCGGTTCACGTCGGCGACCGCGAGCAGGCCGTCGACGAACTGCGGTGCGAGCGCCCGGCCCCGGTCGGCCGCCGCGCGGGCCTCGTCGAAGCGGCGTTCCTGCGCCAGCGTGCGGGCCAGGACCAGGTGGCTCGCCGCATTGTGCGGTGCGAGCCGGACGGCCTCGGTCGCCGAGGCGACCGCGTCCCTGTCGCGGAGCAGGCACAGCAGCGTCTCGGCGCGTTCGCCGTGCGCGTCGGCGAGGCCGGGCAGGGCCGCGATCGCCGCGTCGCAGGCCGCCAGCGCGGACACGTAGTCGAACTGCCGGCGCAGCACGTAGCCGAGCATCGTCAGGAGCCGGGCGTCGGCGGGTTCGGCGGTCAGGGCCGCGCGCAGCACCTTCTCGGCCTCGGCGTGGCGGCCGGCCTCGGCGAGATGCCAGGCCCGGCGGTGCGCATCGTCACCGGTCACAGCAGCTTGCGCTTCCTGAGGTACGCGGCCAGGTCGTCGTACTCGCCGCTCTCGTTGCCGAACATGGCGACGTTGCGGGCGGTGGCGAACCACGCGTCGGTGGACGGGCGCACCTCGCGTACGGCGGAGGTCATGTCCCGCTGGGAGATCATCCGGACCTCGCCGGTGGTGATCGCGTCGCGCATCGCGAACTCGGCGGCGGTCTCGCAGACGTGCGCGAGGTCGGCGCCGGAGAAGTGCTCGGTGCCGGCCGCGAGCGCGCGCAGGTCGATGTCGGCGATGGGCCGGTCGCGCAGGTGGTACTCGAGGATCGCGGCGCGGGCGGCCGCGTCGGGCGGCAGGACCAGCACGGTCCGGTCGAGGCGGCCGGGGCGGCGTAGCGCGGCGTCGACGTCCCACGGCGCGTTCGTCGCGGCCAGCACGAAGACCCCGTCGTTGTTGCCATCGACGCCGTCGAGCTCGGTGAGCAGCTGGTTGACCAGGGTGCGCATCGCCGACGAGCTGAGCTGGTTGCGCTTGTGCCCGAGGGCGTCGATCTCGTCGAGGAGCAGCACGCACGGCGCGTGGGTGCGGGCGGCCGTGAACAGGTCGTGCAGGTTGCGCTCGGAGCTGCCGACCCACATGTTGAGCACGTCGACGATCGAGAGCGAGATGAAGCCGGCGCCCATCTCCCCGGCCACCGCACGGGCGAGGAAGGTCTTGCCGCATCCGGGCGGGCCGTAGAGCAGCAGCCCGCCGCGCAGGCTCTTGCCGAACAGGGTGCGCAGCTCCGGGTTGCGCAGCGGGCCGAGGAACGCGAGCTCGAGCCGCTTCTTCACCTCGTCCATGCCGCCGACGTCGGCGAGGGTGATCGTGGCCCGCTCGACGTCGTGTGCCCGGTCGCCGTGGCCCTGCACGGGCTCGGGCTCGTCGCCGGCGGGGACGAACCGCGGCGGGACGACGCCCTGGAACTCGTCCTCCAGCGCCGCCCAGTCGACGCCCGGCCGCGCCGCGGGCGAGGCCGGGTCCGGGGCCGGGGCCGCCGGAGGCGCGGCCGGGGCGGGTGACCCGCCGGCGAGCGCGGCGGTCATCAGCCGCCGGGCGGTGTCGTCGGCGGGCTCGCGGGCCAGGATCTGTGCGGCATGGCCGACCACCTCGCCGTGCCGCCCGGCGGCCAGCAGCAGCTCGGCCAGGTGCAGCCGCAGCGGCAGGTCGTCGGGCCGCGCGGCGACCGCCGCGGCCAGGCTGTCGATCAAAGCGTCGCTCATGAGACGCGATTATGCCCGCCCGCCGCGACGCCCCGGTGTGGTCCTGGTGTCACTCATGAGACGCGGTCATGCCCGGCGCCGCGGCGGGCCGGCGAGGTCAGTGGGTGCGGGCCAGGAAGTCGCGGATCAGGGCGGTCGCCTCCGCCGGGTGGCTCTCCAGCAGGAAGTGGCCGCCGTCCAGCAGGTGGATCTCCGCGTCCGGCACGTCGGCCCGGAAGGCCTCGGCGCCCGCGGGGCCGAAGATCTCGTCGTTGCGGCCCCAGACGGCCAGCACCGGCGGCCGCTTCTCCCGCAGGTACCCGTGCAGCCGCGGATAGAGGGCGAGGTTCGTGGCGTAGTCGGCGAAGAGCCGCACCTGGATCGCGTCGTTGCCGGGCCGCGATACCAGTGCGTGATCGAGCGTCCAGGTGTCCGGGCTGACCAGGCTCGGATCCGGTACGCCGTGCGTGTACTGCCAGCGGATCGCCTCGAGGTCCAGCGCCGACCGCACTCCGGCCTCGGTGTCCGGCCCCGGATGCTCCCAGAAGGCCCGGACCGGCTTCCAGAAGTCCTCGACCAGGCCGGCCTCGTACCCGTTGCCGTTCTGGGTGACGATCGCCGTGACCGGCTCCTCCGGGCGCAGGGCCAGCCGCCACCCGATCGGCGCGCCGTAGTCCTGCACGTAGATCGCGTAGCGCGGCACGCCGAGCACGCGCAGCAGCCCGGCGGTGAGGCCGGCGAGGGCGTCGAAGCTGTAGCCGAAGTCGGTCGCGGCCGGCGCGTCGGAGTGGCCGAAGCCGAGGTGGTCGGGCGCGATCACGTGGTAGCGGTCGGCGAGCGCCGGGATCAGCCCGCGGAACATGAACGAGCTGGCCGGGAAGCCGTGCAGCAGCACCACGGCGGGTGCGGCGGGGTCGCCGGCCTCGCGGTAGAAGAGCCGGTGGCCGTCGATGGTGGCGTAGCGGTGGTGTACCGACACGATAACCCCCATGAGGTCTTGATGTGGTTAGTGCGAGCCAACCAGCCCAACTGCTAACCTGTCAAGGCCTTCAAGGGGGTTACATGACGGACGAGGACGTCCTGCTGTGGGTGCTCAACGGCACCCCGGTGGTCGACGGGCGGCACACGGACCGGCTCGCGGATCCGGCCGCGGCCCGCACGGCCCTCGCCGCCGCCGGCGGCACCGGCACGGTGGCCGAGGTCGCGGCGGTGCGCGACGCCCGGGACCGCCTGCAGGCCGTGGTCCGCGGCGAGCGCCCGCCCGGTTCGCTCGCGCCGCTGCTCGACGGCGTGCACCAATACCCCGAACTCGACGACGGGCTGCACTGGCGGCTGGCCGCCCCGCCCGACCGACTTCTCGCCGTGCGGGTGACCCTCGCCTGGGCGCGCCTGCGGGAGGAGCATCCCGGCCGGCTCCGGCCATGCGCGAACGCGGAGTGCCGGCTCTTCCTCGTCGACCACAGCCGGGCCGGCACCGCCCGGTGGTGCTCCATGGCCAGCTGCGGCAACCGGATGAAGGCCCGCCGCCACCAGAGCCGCCACGGCCGGCCGCCGTCCGCCTGATCAGGCGGCCCGCGGCGCCAGGCCGGCGAAGAACGCGATGACGTCGGCGGCCAGGTCACCGGGCACCTCCAGGGCGGCGAAGTGGCCGCCGCGCGGCAGCTCGCTCCAGTGCCGGATGTCGTGGCCGCGCTCGGCCAGCGGGCGCACCGACTGCACGATGTCGTGCGGCAGCACGGCCACCCCCATCGGCACCGGGCAGGACGCGCCGTATCCGCTCTCCTTCGCCAGCCGGGCCGACGAGCCGGCCGTGCGGGTGAACCAGTAGATCGACACGTCGGTGAGCAGCACGTCGTCGCCGATGGTCGACGCCGGGTCGGCCCACTCGGTGAACTTCTCCGCGATCCAGGCGAGCTGGCCGACGGGCGAGTCCGTGAGCGCGTACGAGATGGTCTGCGGCCTGGTCGCCTGAAGCACCTGATAGCCGGGCCGGTTCGCGGCGAAGGCCGCGGTCCGCTCGGCGCGCTCCCGGTCGGTGCCGGACAGCCCGGCGGACGGGCCGGGCGTCGGCAGGTAGTTGACGTGCACGCCGACGACCCGCTCGGGCGCGACGGCACCCAGCGCGCGGGCGATGCCGGAGCCCCAGTCGCCGCCCTGCGCGCCGAACCGCGGGTAGCCCAGCCGGGTCATCAGCTCGGCGAACGCCCGGGCGATCCGCTGCTGGTCCCAGCCGCGTTCCGCGGTCGGCCCGGAGAAGCCGAAGCCCGGAATCGACGGGATCACCAGGTGGAAGTGGCCGGTCAGCGGCTCGACCATGTCGAGGAACTCCAGCACCGAGCCGGGCCAGCCGTGCACGAGCACGAGTGGCAGCGCGGCCGGGTTCGCGGACCGGACGTGCAGGAAGTGCACCCGCTGCCCGTCGATCTCGGTGACGAACTGCGGGTACCCGTTGAGCGCCGCCTCGTGCGCGCGCCAGTCGTAGCCGGTGCGCCAGCGCTCGGCCAGGTCGCGGACCCGGGACAGCGGGATCCCGTAGTCCCAGCCCGCACCGGGCAGTTCGTCGGGCCAGCGGGTGCGGGCGAGGCGGTCGGCCAGGTCGTCGAGATCGGACTGCGGCACGTGTACCCGGAAGGGGTGAATATCGTTCATATGACTAACGTTAGGCCGACTAACGTTAGGGTGGCAAATGTTAGCCTGCACACATGGACGACCTCCCGAGCCGGCTGCTGACCCGGACCGCGGCGCTGGCACACCGCCTCGTCACCGAGCGCTTCGCCGAGATCGGCGCACGCGGCTACCACTACCGGCTGCTGACCACGCTGATCGACGACGGCCCGGCCAGCCAGGCGGACCTGGGGCGGCGTACGGAGATCCACTTCAGCGACATGGTCGCGGCGCTCAACGAGCTGGCGGAGGACGGCTACGTGCAGCGCCGGCCGGACCCGGCGGACCGGCGCCGCAACATCGTCACGGTGACCCCGCAGGGCCGCCGGCGCGCGCGGGCCCTGGCCGAGCGGGCCGAACAGATCCAGGACGAGCTGCTCGCGCCGCTGTCGGCCACGGAACGCGGGGAACTCGTGCGCCTGCTACGCCTGGTCAGCGCAGGCGCGGCGCCAGAGTGAGCGCGACGTCGAGGGCCTGGCCGGGCGTCGCGGCGCCGCCGTCGCCGTCGCCGTCGCCGTCGCTCGACCAGACCTCCGACAGCACGGCCTGCACGAAGCCCCACGCGACCACCCGGTCGATGTCCATGTCGAGGCCGTCGGCGAACTGCTCGATCCGCGCCGGCAGCAGGTCGAGCACGGGCTCGTCGCCGTCGAAGGGGTTGTAGAGCACGGCGCCGACCTCGTAGCCCGGGTCGCCGAGCAGGCCGTGCGGGTCGATGGCCAGCCACGGCTCCCGGGTACCGGCCAGCACGTTCTCGTGGTGCAGGTCGCCGTGCAGGACGACGCGCCGCGGCGCGGAGGCGCACAACTCGTCGAAGAGCCCGGCGGCCCGCTCGACCAGGCGACGCGGAATCGGGTCGTCGCCCGGGTAACGCCGCAGGTGCGCGGCGAAGCCCTCCGCGTACGTGGTGAGCTCCGCGCACGCCAGCCCCGGCGGCGCGGGCCGGTGCAGGCGCCGCATCATGGCGACCAGGACGGCCGTCGCCCGCTCGTCCTGCTCGCGCACCAGGGTGCGCAGCGTGTGCCCGGGCTCCACCCGCTCGATCAGCAGGGCGCCGCGGCCCGCGTCGCGGTCCAGCAGCCCGGCCGCGCCGGCGCCGGCGCCGGCGAAGAACGACAGCGCATCGGCCTCCTGCGCCAGGTGGGCGGCCGTCGGCACGCCGAGCTTGAGCACCGCGGGCGAGCCGTCGGCCCGGCGCACGGGCGCCACCCAGTTGAAGCTCAGCGGGTACGGCGTGCCGACGGTCAGCCGCCAGTCCCGGGCCACGGAGTCGACAAGCGCCGGCAGGCCGGCCAGCCATTCGCGGCCGGCCTCGCCCCAGGCGGTGGCGACGTTGCGGGTGAAGACGGCGGGAAGCATCCGGCCATTCTGATACAGAGAAGCCGCCACTGGCGTGGCGGCTTCTCCGATGTGGTGCGTGCCTCGGTCAGCCCGGCCGGCGAATGCCGGTGATGGCACCGCCACGGTCGATCGAGGCCATCCGGACGTGGTCACCGGTGTGTGGCGCGTGGACCATCGTGTTGCCACCGACATAGATGCCCACGTGGTGCACGGGGCTTCCGTAGAAGACCAGGTCGCCCGGCTGCAGCTCGCTGCGGCTGATCGACCTGCCCGTCCGGATCTGGTCACCCGTGTAGTGCTCCAGGTGCACCCCGACGGCCGCCCACGCCACCTTGGTGAGGCCGGAGCAGTCGTAACCGCCCGGACCCTCGGCGCCGAAGACGTACGGCTTGCCGATGAGGTCGCACGCCCGCTGCGCCGCGCGCCCGCCCTTGTCGTTGTTGTAGTCGACCGGGCACGGGCCCGTGCGGAACGCGCCGTCGGAGCCGCCGCTCGCGCCGTACGCCTTGATCCGCAGCTTCTGCAGCTCGTCGACCTTCTTCTGGATGTCCTTCTTCTGCTGCCCCAGCAGCTTGTCGCGCGCCGCGACAGCATCGGTGAGGGTGTCCAGATCACGCTTGTCGGCCGCGAGCTTGTCGCGCAGCTTCGCCACGTCGGCGACCGACTCGCGCTGGTGCCGGCTGAGCTGGTCGAGGAACGTGAGTTTCTCGGTCAGGCCGGTCGGCGAGCCACTGACGATCATGGCCTTCACCGCGTTGGGCGAACCCTGCATGTATGCCTGCCCCGCCATGTTGCCCACCTGCGACATGGCGAGATTGACCTGCAGCTCCAGCGGAGCGAGCCGCTTGTCGATCTTCTTGAGCTGAGCCCGGTTCTTGAGCAGCTGGTTGTGCACGTTGTTGTACTGCTCGATGACCGGTTCGAGCTTGTTCCACTGCTCGTCGATCTGCTTTTCGATGCTCGACGGGGACGGCGTCGCGTGCGCCACCCCGGGAGCGAGAAGAATTCCGACCGCGGCGACGGCGCAGGCGACGCTGCGCAGAATTGCGGCGCGTCGCGCCTCAATCCGTTTCACGTAGGTGCAGTGTCCTTTCTTCCCACAACGCCGACCGGGTTAGCTGACGGGTTCGGGCGGGAAGACGCCCGGCCACGATGTCGCTGTGGCTTGACCCCGGTTTCCTGGGTCCCCGGCTCGTATCACACGATTAGGCGTGGCTCGTCAGTTCGCCCGGGTTCGGACGAGGGGGGACTGCCGAGCCGGGCACCACCGTACTCCCGATCAATTCGGAAGAGAACCCTGCGTTACCAGGGCACACAGCGCATAACACCCAGTGACCGAACGTAATTAATGCAGACTTAAAGCGGCCACGCCGAGAGTGCCCGATCCAACCACGGCACCACCAGGATCACTGTCGGTAACACCAGCAGCCCGGCCGCGCCGGTGGCCGCCGCGACGGCCAGGCCGGCGGACCGGGGGTCGGCGCCCGCCAGCCGGTCCAGCCGGCGCCGGCGGTCCGCCTCGGCCCCGCCGACCTCGGCCGGCGTGTCGGGGCTGACCGCGTCGCCGAGCAGCGCGAGGGCCGTGCGCAGCGGGGCCGCGCCGCCGCGCCGCCGGGCCGCGTCGTCCGCGACCATCTCCAACAGCAGGTGTACGGCGTCGAGCGGCGCGCGGCTGCGCAGCGGGCGGGGCACCGAGCGGTAGAACGCAGTGAACGACTCCATCACCACGTCGTGGCGGTGCCGCAGGTGCGCCTGCTCGTGCGCGATCACCACGCCCACCTGGGCGGCGTCCAGGATCCGCAGCGCTCCGCTGCTGAGCACCACCCGCGACGAGCGCCCCGGCAGGCAGTACGCGAACGGCAGCGGCCCGTTCAGCACCCGCAGCCCGGCGGGCACCTCGACCGGCAGCTCGCCGTGGCGCTCCGCGCTGTCCAGCAGGTCGACAAGCATCCGGTGCCGGGCGCGGCGGGCCCGCGAGCGGATGCCGACCCGGAACAGCGAGACCACCAGCCGCAGGATGATCAGCCCGGCGACGGCGAGGGCGCCGATCAGTGCGGCAGCGCCCACCGGCCGGCCGGAGCCCAGCGCGCCGACCAGCTCCTGCGGCGCGGCCAGCACGACGCCGAGCGCGCAGAGCACACCGGCGAGGGTGATGCTCTGCCAGAGCAGCACGGCGGCGGCCGGCGCCCGGTCGGTCCAGCGGGCCCGGGCGAGGACGCCCGGCACGACAAGCGACAGCGTCAGCCCCAGCGCGCCGAGCAGCAGCGCGGTCACGGCGCGACGCCCGGGTCCTTCCGCGCCGACTCGATCGCGGCGGTGAGTGCGGACGGGTCGATGCGGCCGACGAAGTGTGCAAGCGCCGCGTCGCGGACGCCGTCGGGCGCGGCGCGCAGCGCGTCGAGCATCAGGGCGGCCGTCATCTCCTCGCGGCTCTGCGCGGGCGCGTAACGGTAGGCGCGGTCGGCGCGCTGCTGCGTGACGACGCCCTTCTTGGCGAGCCGGTCCAGCACGGTCATCACCGTCGTGTACGCCAGATCGCGGTCGCGGCTCAGCCCGTCGTGCACCTGGCGCACGGTCAGCGGCTCGCCGGCGTCCCACAACTGCGTCATGACCTCGCGTTCGAGGTCCCCCAATGCCATGGGTGCCACTCTACTGCACAGCGTCGTACTACGATGCGTAGTATCTACTACGCAATGTCGTAGAGGGGATGACCATGGACGTGCTCGACCTGACCCGGCTGCAGTTCGCGGTGGTGACGATCTACCACTACTTCTTCGTGCCGCTGTCGATCAGCCTGGCCGGCGCCGCCGCGGGCCTGGAGATCGCCTGGCTGCGCACCGGCCGGGAGAACTACCTGCGGCTGACGAAGTTCGTCGGCGGGCTGCTCATCGTCACGTTCGCCGTCGGCGTCGTCACCGGGCTCGTGCAGGAGTTCCAGTTCGGCATGGGCTGGAGCAACTTCGCCCGCTTCTACGGCGACGTGTTCGGCCCGACGCTCGCCGTCGAGGGCATGCTCGCGTTCTTCCTCGAGGCCACGTTCCTGGCCCTGTGGTACTTCGGCTGGGACCGGCTGCCGCGGGCGCTGCACGCGGCCACGATCGTGGTGGTCGCCGTCGGCACCGTGCTGTCCGCGTTCATCATCCTGGCCGCGAACTCGTTCATGCAGAACCCGGTCGCCTACTCGCTGGACCCGGTCACCGGCCGCGCCCGCCTCGACGACTTCGGCGCCCTGCTGCTCAACAAGGTCAACCTGGCCGCGTTCCCGCACACCCTCGCCGGCGCGGCCATGGTGGGCGGGTCGCTCCTGCTGGCCGTCGCCGTGCGGCGCGGATCCGACGACGGGTTCCGCCCGCTGGCCCGCCTGGGCGCCTGGATGACCGTCGCGGGCGGCGCGCTGACCGCCCTGACCGGCGACCACCTCGGCAAGGTGATCACCGAGGTGCAGCCGATGAAGATGGCCGCCGCCGAGTCGCTCTACGAGACCACGACCGGCGCGCCGTTCTCGATCTTCGCGGTCGGCGACATCAGCGGCGGCAAGCCGTTCTTCAGCCTCGAGCTGCCCTGGCTGCTGTCCATCCTGGCCAAGGGCAGCCCCGGCGCCGAGGTGCAGGGCATCGACGACCTGCAGGCCCAGTACGCCGCCGAGTACGGCCCGGGCAGCTACGTGCCGATGATCCCGGTCGCGTTCTGGACCTTCCGCCTCATGATCGGCATCGGCATGCTGGCGATGGCGGCCGCCGCGCTCTACCTGTGGTCGACCCGCGGGGGCCGCACCCTGGACGGCGGCCACCGCCCGGCCCGGCTGTTCCTGCGGTTCCTGCCGCTGATCCCGCTGCTGCCGACCGCGGCCAACTCCTTCGGCTGGATCTTCACCGAGACGGCGCGGCAGCCGTGGCTGGCGTTCGGCATCTCCCGGGTGGCCGACGGCATCTCCCCCGGCCTGACCAGAGCCGAGGTCCTGGTGTCCCTGATCGGCTTCACCGCCGTGTACGGCGTGCTCGCGGTCGTCTGGCTACGCCTGGTCCGCCACCTGGCCCGGCAGCCCCTCACCCCGCCGCCGACCCCGGTCACCACCGCGCCGGTCCCCGCCGAAGCACCGGTCTACTGAGGAGCAACGTTGATCACGGTCTGGTTCTGCCTGGTGGTCCTCTGCTGGACGCTGTTCTTCGTCCTCGAGGGCTTCGACTTCGGCGTCGGCATGCTCGGCCCGCTCGCCGGCCGCGACGACCACGAGCGCGGCGCGATCGTCCGCACGGTCGGCCCGTTCTGGGACGGCAACGAGGTCTGGCTGGTCGCCGCGATCGGCGTGACGTTCGCGGCCTTCCCCGACTGGTACGCGGCCCTGCTCTCGGGCCTGTACCTCCCGATGGTCGCGCTGCTGCTGCTGCTCGCGGTGCGCGGCGTGGCGCTGGAGTTCCGCGGCAAGGGCGACGGCGAACGCTGGCGGCGGCGCTGCGACGCGGCCCTCGCGGCGAGTTCGGCCGGGATCGTGCTGCTCTGGGGCGCGGTGCTCGGCGTCATCACGCACGGCCTCGCGCTCGGCGCGGACGGCCAGGTCGCCGGCGCCGGACTGAGCCGCAGCACCGCCCCGCTGCTCGGCGCCCCCGCCCTGGCCGGAGCGGGCGCCGCCCTGTTCGCGGCGCTGCTGATCGGCGCGATGTTCCTCGCCCTGCGCACCACGGGCCCGGTGCGGCTGCGCGCGCGCCGCCTGAGCGTCGCCCTGTCCACCGGCGGCGCGGTGGTCCTCGGCGCGGTGGGACTCGGCACCGGATCGCGGCCGGTCCTCGCGGCGGCGGTGCTGTGCGCGGGCCTCGCCATGCTCGCCCGCAACTGCGCGGAGCTGCTGGCCTTCGGCGGCACGGCCCTGGGCATCGCGGGTGCGGTGGTCGCCGCGTTCACCGCGCACGGCGAGGTGGTGCTGCGCAGCACCCTGGACCCGGCGTGGTCGCTCACCATGACGGGCGCCGCCGCCACCGACTCGGCCCTGCGGCTGCTCAGCGTCGTCGGCGTGATCGTGCTGCCGGGCGTGCTGGTCTACCAGGCGTACTCGTACTGGGTGTTCCGCCGCCGGGTGGCCAGCGAGCGGGTGCCGTCTTGAGCCGGGGACCGGTCGACCCGCGGCTGCTGCGGCACGCGCGCTCCGGCCGTACCGGGATCGGGGTACTCGCCCTGCTCGGCGCCGGGCAGGCGGCGGCGACGCTGGCCGTCGCCGTCGCCCTGGCCCGGATAGTCACCGGCCGCGACGCGCTCGCGCTGCTCGCCGGCGCCTTCGTGCTGCGCGCGGCGCTGACCTGGGCCGAGCAGGTCGTCGCGCAGCGCACGGCCGCCCGGGTGACCGACGAGCTCCGGCGCTCGGCCCTCGCGGCCGCCCTGCGCCGGGGCCCCGCCTGGGTGGCCGGCTACGGCGGCGGCCGGCTCACCGCCGTGCTCTGCGGCGGCCTCGACGCGCTGCGGCCGTGGTTCTCGGGCTATCTGCCGGCGCTGGTGCTGGGCGCGGTGCTGCCGCCGCTGGTCATCGTGGCGATGGCCGTCGCCGACCCGGCGTCGGCGCTTGTCGCGCTCGCTACGCTCCCGTTGATCCCGGTGCTCGGCGCGCTGATCGGCTGGGCCACGCAGCAGAAGGCGCAGGCGGCCTGGGAGGCCGACGCCCGGCTGGCGGGCCACTTCCTGGACGTGGTGCACGGACTGCCGACCCTGCGGATCTTCGGACGCGCGGAGCGCCAGACGGCGGTGGTCCGCGAGATGACCGAGCGGCACCGCCGCTCGACGGTACGGGTGCTGCGGGTGGCGTTCCTGTCCTCGACCGCCCTCGACCTGGTGGCGACGCTGTCGGTCGGCCTGATCGCGGTCGAGGCGGGGCTGCGGGTGGCCGCGGGATCGATGCCGCTGGGCCCGGCGCTGCTGGTGATCCTGCTGGCGCCGGAGGTGTACCGGCCGCTGCGCGAGCTGGCGGCGCGGTACCACGCCAGCGCCGACGCCTCGGCGGTGATCTCCGATGTGGACGAGATCCTGACGCCCGCCGCGGAGCAGGCGGCCCGGCTCGGCCCGGCGGGCGACGAGGCGGTGTTCGTGCCGGCGGGCGCGGTCACCGCGGGCGGCCGGTTCAACCCCGGCGGGCCGCGCCCGGCCGTCTACGCGTCCCGGCTGCGGGTGCGGCATCCCGGCGCCGCCGTCGACGCGCTCGCCCTGGAGCCGCTGTGCGTGCGCGAGGGCGAACTCGTCGCGCTGCGCGGGCCGTCCGGTGCGGGCAAGACGACCGCGCTGCGGGTACTGGCCGGCCTCCAGCCCGCCCTCGACGGGCGGATCGAGCTGTCCGGGCCGGGCCTGCTGTACCTGCCGCAGCGCCCCACGCTGCCGCACGCCCGCACGGTCGCCGACGTGTTCCCCGGCGACGACGAGATCCTGGCGGCGTTGCGCGGCGTCGGGCTGGAGCTCGCGCCCGGCACGGTCCTCGGCGAACACGGCAGCGGGGTGTCGGCGGGGCAGCGCCAGCGGCTCGCCCTGGCGGCGGTGCTGCGGGCGGCGCACCACGAACCGGCCGTGCTGTTGCTGGACGAGCCGACCGCGCACCTGGACGCGGTCGCCGAGGATCTGGTGATCGCGCGCCTGCGGGCGGTCGCGGACCTCGGCTGCGCGGTGCTGGTGGTGGCACACCGGCCGCGGCTGCTGGCCGCCGCCGACCGCGTCGTCGACGTGTCGCCGGCCGCGCCCGGGCGGGCGGATCCACCGCGCCCCGGCGGGGACGGTCACCGCGTACCGGCCGCCGCCGGGCCGCCGCCCGCCGCCCGGCGCGCACCCGGCCCGCACCGTCCCGGCCTCGCCGGGCGGATCGCGCGCCGGCCCGGTACCGCGGTCGGGCTCGGCGCCGCGTCCTGGCTCGCCGGCACGTTGCTGACCGGCGCCGCCGCCTGGCTGCTCGTGCGCGCCGCCGCCCTGCCGCCCGTCCTGACCCTGTCGGCCGCGGTCGTGCTCGTCCGGGGCAGCGCGGTCGCCCGCCCGCTGCTGCGGTATGCCGAGCGGCTGGTCTCGCACGACGTGGCCTTCGCGCGGCTCGGCGAGCACCGCGCGCGGGTCTTCGCCGACCTGGTGCCGCGGGTGCCCGGACCGCGGCTGCGCCGCCGCGGCGACCTGCTCACCCGGGTCGCCGACGACGTGGACGCACGCGTCGACGGCCTGCTGCGCGGGCGCCTTCCGGCGCTCGCCGCGGCCGTGGCCCTGGCCGTCGGCACGGCGGCGGCCGTGCTGATGCTGCCCGCGGCGGGGCTACCGCTCGCGGCCGGGCTCCTGGTCAGCGCCGTGCTCGCCCCGGCGCTCGCCGCCCGGCGGGCGACAAGGATCGAGGCCGCAACCGCACGGGCCCGGGCCGAGCTGCGCGACGCCGTCGTGGAGACCGTCGACGGATGTGAGGAGCTGGCCGTCCGCCATCGCGGCGGCGGCGGCGCCCTGGCCGTACCCGACCGCCGGAGCCGGCGCCTGGCCCGCCTCGAGGCGGGCGGGGCCCGCTCGGCCGGCGCCGCCGCGGCCCTGAGCCACCTCGGCTGGGGCGTCGCCGTCACCGGGACCGCCGTCGTGACCACCGGCGGCGGCCTGTCCCACGAGTGGGCGACCGTCCTGCTGCTCGCCGTCGTCGCCCTCGGCGAGCCCGTCGCGGCGCTGCCCGGCGCGGCCGTGGCGCGGCGGCGGGCGGCGGCCGCCCGGACCCGCCTGGACGAGATCGCCGCGCAGCGACCGTCCGCCGCGCCGCGCCCGGCGGCACCCGGCGGGGACGTGGCGGTCCGCGGGCTGGTCGCGGGCTGGGACCCCGACCGGGAACCGGCGCTGCGCGACGTCGACCTCGACCTGCCGGCCGGATCGCGGGTCGCCGTCCTCGGGCCCTCCGGCGGCGGGAAGTCGACGCTCGCCGCCGTCCTCGCCGGGCTGCTCGACCCGCGGGCCGGAACGGTGACCGGCGTCGGCCGCACCGTGCTCGTCGGCGACGGGACGGACCACGTCTTCGCGTCGACCGTACGGGAGAATCTGCGGCTGGCCCGGCCCGGCGCGACCGACGCCGAACTGCACGCCGCCCTGGCGCTGGTACGGCTCGACGGCTGGCTGGCGCAGCAGCCGGACGGCCTCGGCACCTGGCTCGGCACCGGCGGCGGCACGATCTCCGGCGGTCAGCGGCGCCGGCTCGCCACCGCGCGGGCCCTGCTCGCCGGGCCCGGCCTGCTGATACTCGACGAGCCGACCGAGGGGCTCGACGAGGCCGGCGCCGCGGCGCTGATGGACGACCTACTCGCGGCGACCGCGGGGCACACGGTGCTGCTGCTCACCCACCGCACCGAGGGCCTGGACCAGGTGGACGCGAGCTTCGAACTGCGCGACGGCCGGCTCGCCGCCTGCCGGACGGCCGGGCGGGTGGCGGCGGCACGCGGCGCCTGAGGCTCAGAACGCGGCGCCGTTGTGCTCCCCGCCGCTCTCGGGCTGGGCGATGCAGTGGATCAGGCGCGGGCCGGTGCCGCCGACCTGGATCGGCCAGGCGTCGCGCCTCCAGCCGGCCGTGGCGCTTCGGTCCCGGCTGCGCGACGACATGAGCGAGGCCGAGCAGGCGGCGGCGACGGAACCGTTGCCGATGAGCTCGTCCTCGCGGGTGCGGGCCGCGTCGGCGGGCAGCGGGATCGCCGCGAAGGTCTCCCAGCGGTGGGGCTGCGCGCAGTCCGTCAGCCAGGGCTGCGCCGCCTTGCCGTTGGTCGCGGCGAGGCCACCCCAGCAGAGCGGCTCGGTGGGGCAGAACGCGGGGCCGCACGGCTCGAGGCCCGGCGTCTGCGCCGCGGTGCTGGCACGCGGCGGGTCGGCGGCGTCCGCCGGGTTCCCGCCCGGCCCCGTCCGGTCGAAGACCTGCCAGCCGGCGACGCCTGCGACCACGACGGTCACCAGCAGGACCGCGACCACCGTCAGGCGGCGCGCCGGGCGCCGGGCGGCGGCGGGCGGCGGCCGGTCCGCCACCGGCGGAACCGCCACGGACCCGGACGTGGACGCTACGGGCACCGGGGCCGCCGAGCCGGACACCACCCGGCCGGACACCGGTGGCTCCTGACCGTGCTCACTCGGCCGGTGCGCCGGCGGCCATCCGAGCCGCGGCGAGGGATGGCCGGACGGGCCGGGGCCGCCGTGCAGTGCCGCGCGCGCCGCGGCCGCGAACTCCGCGGCGGAGCGCCAGCGGTCGGCGGGCTCGATGGCCAGCGCCCGCTCGATCACCTGCGCCACCGGCCGGGGAACGTCGCCGCCCAGCGGCGGCGGCCCGGCCTGCAACCGCTGCAACGCCACCGCGTACGGGTTCTCCCCGCTGAACGGCCGCTGCCCGGCGAGGCATTCGTAGGCCGCGAGCCCGAGAGAGTACACGTCGCTGAGCGCCGTGGCCGGCCGCCCGAGCACCTGCTCCGGCGACAGGTAGGTCGGCGTGCCGAGGATCGCGCCCGAGACGGTGAGGTGCGTGCCGTCCTGGGTCCGCGAGATCCCGAAGTCGGTGATCAACAGCGAACCGTCGCGCCGGACCAGCAGGTTGGCCGGCTTGATGTCGCGGTGCACGATCCCGCGGTCGTGCACCGCCTGCAGGCCGTCGGCGGCCTGCGCGACGAGCCGCATCGTGTCCGCCGCGCCGAGCCGGCCGGCGCGGCCGAGCGCCTGGGACAGCGACTCGCCGTCGATGAACTCCATCACCAGGAAGGTGATCCCGTCGCTGCGCCCGAAGTCGTGAATGGAGGCCACCGCGGAGTGGTTCACGCTCGCCATCGACTTCGCCTCGACCAGGAAGCGCCGGGCGAAGTCGGGCTGGTCGGCGACCTCGGGGAGCATCGCCTTGACGGCGACCACCCGGCCGAGCACCTCGTCGAAGGCCCGCCACACCTCGCCCATGCCCCCGGCGCCGATCCGGGCGTCGAGGCGGTAGCGGCCGCCGAGCCTCAGCCCCGAGTGCAGCATTGCCTCACCGTCCGTGCCCGGACCGCCCCACGCGGCCGACCGTCGCGCATCATGCCACGCCCGCGGTCCGGGCCGGTCCGGCGCTAGCCGAATCTGGACGCGATCCAGTCGGCGACCAGGGTGGTCGACGCGAAGACCGCGCCGTCGTGGGTCTCGCCCTCCAGGGGTACGAAGCTGACGGGCTGGCCGTATGCGCGGAGCTGATCGAGCAGCGGGCCGGCGGTGACTTCGTACGGCACGGCCTCATCCGCGGTTCCCTGGACGATGAGAATGGGGGCGCTCGGGGCCGATTGCGCCGGGTTGTCGTATTGCGCCAGCTTTCTCACTACGGGCGGGGGCAGCGCGCCGCCGTTCAGCAGTTGCCGGGCCGTCAATGGTGCATACGCCTCGAGGATTTCGTAGAGACAACCGGTCCGCAGCACCGGGGTCCTTTCCTGCGCCGGCTGGGCCAGGACGGTGGACGGATTGAAGCCGGGTTCCACCGCATTCAAACCGTACAGGGCCATCACCAGATATCCCTGTCCGGGCGTTCCGGGAATGACCGGGGCAAGCAGGTCCACGTTGGACACCGGCGCGATGGCGGCGACGCCGCGCAGCTCGAGCGCCCCGTCGTAGGAGGCCGCCAGCTGGCCGGCGAACAGCGCGCCCTGACCGCCCTGCGAGTGGCCGTCGAGGGCGTACTGGGTGGTCAGCGTGCTGTCGAGGTTGCGGGCCGCCTTCACGCTGTCGATCATCGAGCGGGCCGTGGTGCCGCCGATCAGGTACGGGTGCGGCGCGGGCGTGCCGAGGCCGGGATAGTCGGCGGCCGCCACTGTCCAGCCGCGTTTGAGCAGCTCAGCGATTGCCGCGCGGGCCTCGGGCCAGAACACGTCCTGGTGGTCCGACGGCGCGCACCGGTCGGCGAGGCCGGTGGTGCCGTGCCCCCACGCCACCGTCCGCAGGGACTTCCGCCGGGGCGTGATCACCAGGCCGGTGACGGTGACGGTCGCGCCGGAGAGGTCCGTGGAGACGTACTCGATGCGTTTGGCGGTGCCGTGCGGCGAGAGTTCGGGCGGCAGCGACGCGGCGGCGGACGAGAGAACGGTGCCCGGCACCGCCGCGGCCGCGGCCGGGCCGGCGCCGACGAGGACGCCGAAGATACTCAGAAGAACGGCTTGGAATACTGCGATCCACCGGACGACATACTGCCGCCCGACCCGGTCCCGCGAAATTGCTCTCATGTATTCCACCCCTTCTTGTGCCGGGCATCTCCGGCGCGAAAAACCCTCGCGTGAGGAGATCCCGGATTACGCCTCCCATGCAAGCCGCCGACCCCGGTGGAATACGCACATGCTGTGCGAAGGCGCCGACAACCGCACCTTTGTGCAAGACGATCGGCCGATCGATTACCGGGCGGCGACCGTTCGTCAGGCCGTACGGGAACGGAAGGGAATTGCGGCCACCGGCGCGGCCACGGATTTCACCGCAACAGTCGCCCGCAGAGGTCGTCGAGCACCGCGACGAGCCGGTCGTCGGAGACCGGCGGCGGCAGCGGCCGTTCCGCGAGCAGCCGGGCCGCCGCCGCCCGGTGCCCGGCCACGGCGGCCGCCAGACGCCGCACATCCCAGAGCGCGACCACGCGCCCGGCCCGCTCCTCGGCCCGCAGATAGTCGACCTGATGGTCGTTGCCCATCTCGCCGCGGGCGCGCTCGCGGGCGACCGCGATCGGCACTCCCCCGAACCGCTGCACCAGCCGGACGGTGCTGCCGGCGTGGGTGATGACGACGTCGGCGGCGGCGAGCCGCTCCTGCAGCTCGTCCAGGGCCAGGAACGGGGCGTGCGGGCACGGCGGCCGCACCGCCGAGGCGCCGGTCTGCGCGAACACCTCGTGCACCGCGCAGAGCGGCGCGAGGGCGGCGATGAGCCGGTCGAAGGGCCACGGTCCCATCCCGACGGTGACCAGGATCCGGGCCATCAGTAGAGCTCGCCGATCAGCACCGCGCGCGGGCGCGTCTCGAGCAGCGCCGGCCGCTGCACCAGCACGGCGGCCGCGAGCCGGGCGCAGATCCGCGCGGCCTTACCGGCCCGGCCGGTCATGTTCAGCGTCTCCAGCCACAGGCTGGGCACGCCCAGCAGCCTGGCGGCGAGGAAGAACCCGACCGCCACGCCCGTGCCGGCGGAGACGATGACGTCCGGCCTCTCGGCGCGCAGCAGGCGCAGCGCCCGCCAGGTCGCCGGGACGACCCGCAGCCTGGTCGCGGCGCAGAGCTCGGGGCGCCAGTGCACCCGCCGGCCCGCGAGGGCGATCTCGGTGTCCGGGGCGCGGACCGCCACCCACACCGTTTCGTGGCTCGACCACCAGGGGCGCAGGGCGAGCAGATCCAAGAGGACGCCCCCGCTGCTGGAGACCAGGAGCACTCGATAGCGCCTGCCCATAGCGCGTCACGCTAGCGCACCGCCGAGGCTCCGCCATCCATTGTGGAGAGGTTGTTATCCGACAATCGCCGCCCGGGCGACGCCGGCCAGACAGGCCGCCGTACCCGTGAAGACGATGCCCTGGATGCCCAGCGCCGCCGCGGCGTCGACGTTGGCCTGCCGGTCGTCGACGAAGACGACGTCACCGGCCGCGGCGCCGAGCGCGCCCAGCGCCGCCGCGAAGATGTCCGGATCCGGCTTCACCAGGGCGAGGTCGGCGCTGAACAGCAGGTGGGCGAACCCCTTGAGGTCCGCGTGCCGGTCGAGCGCGCGGGCCAGTTCCCGGGGCGCGTTGGAGAGCAGCGACACGGGCGTTCCCACGCCGTGCACGGCGTCGAGAAGGCGCAGGGTCCGCGGGTTGAGGTGCAGCCAGCTCGCCACGTCCCCCTCGATGAGCCGGCGCAGCCGGTCGCCGCCGGGCGCGGCGCCGATGATCGCGGTCCAGTACGCGAGCGCGGCGCCACCCGCGTCGTACGCGGGCCGGTGCGCCCAGTAGCGCCGGGAGAACTCGTCCACCGGCAGCTCCGCGAGCGCCGCCAGGGCGGCGACCTCGCCGGCGGGCTGGGCGAGGCTGACGACCTCTCCGAAGTCGACAAGCAGGTGCGGCTTGCCCATGGGTCACGCGTCCTGTCGGCAAGGGGGTTCGGCGCTCAGATATCCGGACGGATCCCCCATCGACCGGCACTCCTCATGATCAAGCGATAACGCATTGTGACATCGCCGTCCGCCGGGATCAGGTCGGCCCGCCGACCGGATTGCACCTTTTCGCCGTCCGCTTGTAGAAGAAGCTGCAGTCCTTGAGCACGCCCTCCGGGCCCGCCGCGTAGTCCGGGACGACGCCGTAGCGCACCCAGCCGGCGGACTCGTACAGGCGTTCCGCGGCGCTGGCGGTCTCCGTGTCGAGCAGCAGCAGGGTGGCGCCCGCCTCGGCGGCGGCCCGCTCCGCGGCGGCCAGCAGCCGCCGGCCCAGCCCCCGGCCCCGCGCTTCGCGATGGACGGCGAGCTTCAGCACCTCGGCGCGGTGCCGGGCGTTGGGCTTCTCGGCGTACGCGAGACTGATCGTGCCGCAGGCGCCCGCCGGGCCGGCGGCGATCCACACGACCAGGGAGCCGTCGGCGACGGCCGCGGCCCGGGAGCGCCACCAGGCGGTGGCCTCCGCGTGGTCGAAGCCGGCGAGGAAGCCGACCGAGGCGCCGCCGGCCACCGCGTCGACCAGCAGGCCGGCGAGCGCCGGCACGGCGGCGGCGAAGCCCTCTGGGGTAAGCCGGGTGATGTTCACGGCAGCGCCACGAAGATCGCGTAGCGGACCGGGCCGGGGCCGGGGTTACGCAGGCGGGTGGAGCCCCGCAGCCGCAGCCGCAGGCAGTCACCCGTCGCCAGCGCGTGCGCGGTGCCGTCGTCGGTGAACTCCAGCCGGCCGTCGAGGACCCAGACGTGCTGCTCCATGCCGGCCACCGGCGGCGCGTCGTAGGCGATGTCGGCGTCCGGTTCGAGCACGCCCTCGATCAGCTCGCCGCGCAGGCCCGCGTGCGGCGGGGAGACCGAGCGGCGGGTGAATCCGGACGCCTCGTCGCGCCAGACCGGCTGCTCGGCGGCGCGGACCACGGCCGGCGGCTCGGCACCGGCCTCGACCTCGGCGAGCAGGCGCGACATCGTCCACCCGTACGCGGTGCAGAGGCGGCCGAGCAGCGACGCCGTCGGGCTGATCTCCGCGCGCTCGAGGCGCGACAGCGTCGAGCGGCTCACGCCGGTGCGCCCGGCCAGGTCGTCCAGGGACCAGCCGCGGGCAACGCGCAGCTCGGCGACCCGGGCGGCCAGCCGCGAGTCCAGGGCGTCTCTCATAAACGAGACAATATCCCAGATCTGATCGGCCCTGCGGGCCGGCCCGGCCCGGGGTCTCGGCAGAGTATGAAATCGAATGAGTGCAATCGTATTCACAAGCGGGTAACGTGCCTCCTTACCCGGAAAGACCCGTGGGTCGTCCGGGTTCCCCTCAGGTAGGAGGAGGCGTGCGATGAGCACCCGTTCCCGGCGGGCCGTCCTAGCCACCGCGACCGCGCTGATGCTCGTCGGGGCGTGCAGCCCCGGCGACGACCGGCCGGCGGAGGAACCCGTCGTTCCCGCCACGACGTCCTGCGCCGGCACCGGCGACCTCACCATGTGGGAGCGCTCGGGCGGCAACAAGCAGATGGTGGACCTGCTGGTCGAGGCGTGGAACACCAAGAACCCCGCCTGCAAGATCAACCTCACGTACATCCCGCACACGGAGATGGTCGGGAAGATCGCCCAGGGCATCGCGTCCGGCGACGTGCCCGACCTCATGGGCATGGACCTCATCTACGCGCCGCAGTTCGAGAAGGCGCAGCAGCTGGTCGACCTCACGGACCGGATCCGCGACTGGCCCGAGCTCGAGACCGCGAGCAAGGGCCACCTGACCGTGGCGACCTATGAGGACCGGCTCTACGGCGTGCCGCTCTACGCCGACGTCTCGGCCCTGTTCTACAACAAGGACCTCTTCCGGCGAGCCGGGCTGGACCCGGAGAATCCGCCGGTCAGCCTCGCGGAGCTGCGGGCGTACGCCGACAAGATCACCGCACTCGGCGGCGACGTCAAGGGCTACTACCTGCCCGGGAACTGCGCCGGCTGCAACATCTTCACCGTCGGCCCGCTCATGTGGGCGTCCGGAGCGGAGATCGAGGCCACCGGCCCGGGCGACGAGCCGCTCACCGGCGACGGCGTCAAGCAGGTGCTCCAGTTCACCCGGGACATGGTGCGGGCCGGCAACGTGCACCCGGGCGACCGGGCCGAGAACGGCGAGACCTTCCACCTGCAGTTCGGCTCGGGCAAGGTCGGCATGATGGGCACCGGCAACTTCAACATCACCCTGGCACGCCAGCAGAACCCGAAAATGCGGTTCGGGATCGCCCTGCTGCCGGGCGCGGCGCCGAACTCGTCCGCCTCGTTCATCGGCGGGGACCTCGTCGTGGTCCCCAAGGGCAGCGAGCGGGTGGCCGACGCCGTGAACTTCATGAAGTTCCTGCTCTCCGACGAGGTGCAGGTCGACGTGTACGCGAAGGCGCTCAACCTCACCACGCGCGAGGACATGGTGGAGAACGAGCACTTCGCCGCGGAGCCGCTCGTGCAGGACGTGGCCCGGGCCCTGACCGTCGGGCGCACGCCGTACACCACGACGTTCTTCGAGCAGATCAACTCCCCGCAGGGCCCCTGGCTGCAGATGTTGCAACGGGCGTACTACACCGACGACAGCCTCGACACCGTCATCGCCGACGCCAGGAAGGCGATGAAGGACGTGGCGAACCAGGGCTAGGCGTGTACCGGGGCTGGAGGCGCAGGTGGCTCGGTCTGCTGTACCTGAGCCCGGCGCTGCTGTTCGTGCTCGCCTTCACGGTGGCGCCGCTGGCGCGGATGGGCTGGATGTCGCTGCACAACTGGTCGCTGATCAGCCCGCCGACGTGGGTGGGCCTGGACAACTACACCCGCGCGTTCCACGACCGCCAGTTCTGGGTGTCGTTCGGGTTCACCCTCGAGTACACGCTCATCATCACGCCGATCCTCATCGTCGGCGGCTACCTGCTCGCGTTGCTCACCGCGGGCGACACCGGGGCGCGGCGGGTCACCCGTACGGTGCTGTTCATCCCGGTCGTCATCGGGCTCGGCGTGTCGAGCCTGCTCTGGTACTGGCTGTTCAGCACCGACTTCGGGCTGGTCAACGCTGTTCTGCGGGATGCCGGGGTGATCGGCGAGCCGGTCGTCTGGCTCGGCGTCGACGCCGACCGCTCAATGCTCGCGATCATCGTCTCGGTGACGTGGAAGGTCATCGGCTTCGGCATGGTGCTGTTCATCGGCGCCATCCAGGCGATACCGGCCGAGGTCACCGAGGCGAGCGTGGTCGACGGCGCCGGGTTCCGGCAGCGGGTCACCCGGATCATCCTGCCGCTGACGCTGCGCACCGTGCTGCTGGTGACGCTGCTCAGCGTGGTCGGGTCGCTGCTCGCGTTCGACCAGTTCTACATCATGACCGCGGGTCAGCCGCAGAACCAGACGTCGACCTCGGTGTTCTTCGTGTACCTGAACTCGTTCCCGTACCTCAGGCTCGGCTACGGCGCGGCCCTGTCGATGGTGCTGGCGCTGACGATCCTGGCCTTCACGGTGCTCCAGCTCCTGCTCACCCGCCGGAGCCACGCATGAGGCGGGGGCGCGGGCAGGGGTATCTGGTCGGAGCGGTGTGCGTCGCGCTGTGCACGGTGATGCTCCTGCCGCTGCTCGCGTCCGTGCTCGCCTCCGTGAAGCCGACCGCGGAGGCCGCCGCGACGCCGCCGACGTACCTGCCGCACGCGGTGAGCCTGGACAGCTACGAGCGGCTGTGGAACTACCAGCAGGGGCTGCCGACGTACCTGTTCAACAGCCTCGGCACGGCGGTGCTGACGATCGTCTTTACCCTGGCGCTCACCGTCCCGGCCGCGTACGCGCTGGCCCGGTTCCGGGTGCCGGCCAAGGAGCTCGTCTTCGTCGTCCTGCTGCTCGCGCTGATCGTGCCCTACCAGGCCCTGCTCACCCCGATGTTCCTGATGTTCGCCCGGGTGGGCCTGACCAACTCGCTGGTGGGCCTGGCCGTCGTGCACACCGCCATCCAGCTGCCGTTCAGCGTGTACGTGCTGCGCA
This sequence comes from Actinoplanes sp. NPDC049118, assembly GCF_040648555.1. Lineage (NCBI taxonomy): Bacteria > Bacillati > Actinomycetota > Actinomycetes > Micromonosporales > Micromonosporaceae > Actinoplanes > Actinoplanes sp. NPDC049118. The sequence goes on along the minus strand of NZ_JBEZDY010000001.1, from coordinate 424,884 downwards.
ACAGCTTCGCCGCGGTGCCGCGCGAGCTCGAGGAGGCGGCCGTCATGGACGGCGCCGACTCGCTCCAGGCGCTGCGGAAGGTGTTCCTTCCCGCGGCGTTCCCGGCCGTCGTCACGGTCGCGTTGTTCGCCTTCATCATGTCGTGGAACGAGTTCCTCGGCGCCCTGGTGATGATGAGCGAGGGCTCGAAGTTCACCCTTCCGCTCGTTCTCGCGGCCGCCCGCACCGAGACCAGCCTCGGCGGCACCGACTGGGGCATGCTGCAGGCCGGCATCACGATCTCGATCGTCCCGTGCGTGGCCGTCTACCTCCTCCTGCAGCGTTACTACGTCTCGGGACTGATGAGCGGAGCAGTGAAATGATCCTGGGTGAGGTCACCGGCGCCCGCTGTGTGCAGCCGTCGCCGGCCGCGAGGTCCGCGCTGCGGCCGATTCCCGCAGCCCGGGTGAGCATCCACGACGGATTCTGGGGCGAGCGGCTGCGGGTCAACCGCGAGCGCACCATCCCGCACGGCTTCGCGCAGCTGCTGCGGGCCGGGAACCTGGACAACCTGCGGCTCGCCGCCGGCGCCGCGGGCACGTACCGGGCCGACGCCGACTCGGGGGGTTCGCTCCTGCCGTTCCTCGACTCCGACGTCTACAAGTGGCTCGAGGCGGCCGGCTGGGAGCTGGGCCGCGGTGACGACCCCGGCCTGCGGTCGTCGGCGGACGAGGCGATCGCGGTCCTGGCCCGGGCGCAGCGCCCGGACGGCTACCTCAACAGCTTCGTCGAGGCCGTCCACGGTGGCCGGCCCTATACCGACCTGCCCTGGGGCCACGAGTTCTACTGCGCCGGGCACCTCGTGCAGGCCGCCGTGGCCTGGCACCGCGCGCTCGGCGACGACCGGCTCCTGACGATCGCGGTCCGCGCGGTCGACCACATCGACCGCGAGTTCGGCGCCGGCGGCCGTGACGGGATCGACGGCCATCCCGGCATCGAGATGGCGCTGGCCGAGCTCGCCCGGACGACCGGCGAGGACCGCCACCTCGCGCTGGCCGCCCGGATGCTCGACCTGCGCGGCCGCGGCTCGCTCGGCGCCGGGCGGTTCGGCGCGGCCTACTGGCAGGACCACGAGCCCGTCCGGTACGCCGCGGAGGTCGCCGGTCACAGCGTGCGCCAGCTCTACCTCGACTGCGGTGCCGTCGACGTCGCGGTCGAGCTCGGCGACGAGGAGCTGCTCGCGGCGGCGCGGCGCCGCTGGCACGACATGGTGCGCACCCGCCGCTACCTGACGGGCGGCCTGGGCAGCCGGCACCGTGACGAGGCGTTCGGCGACCCGTACGAGCTGCCGCCCGACCGCGCGTACGCGGAGACCTGCGCGGCCATCGCGAGCGTCATGCTGTCCTGGCGCCTGCTGCTGGCGACCGGCGAACCCTGCCACGCCGACGCCATCGAGCGGGCCGTCTACAACGGCGTGCTGTCCGGCCTGTCCCGGTCGGGCACCGAGTTCTTCTACGTCAACCCGTTGCAGCGGCGCACCCACCGCACCTTCGAGCCCGCCGGGCACGGGCGGCGCATGCCGTGGCAGTCCTGCGCCTGCTGCCCGCCCAATCTCATGCGGCTGCTCAGCTCGTGGCAGCAGTACCTGGCGACCGGCGACGACGCCGGCATCCAGCTGCACCAGTACGCACCGGCGCTCGTCCGAACAAGCGTCGCCGGCGGCGAGGCGGAGCTCGAGGTCCGCACCGGGTACCCCTGGGACGGCCGCGTCGACGTCCGCGTCGCGCGGACGCCCGATCACCCGTGGACGCTGTCGTTGCGGGTACCGCGGTGGTGCGGGTCGGCGACGCTCTCGGTCGCCGGCGGCGCCCCGGTCGAGGTGGCGGCGGGCGTCGCCGACCGGACGCGCGCCTGGCGGCCCGGCGACGAGGTGGTCCTGCGCCTGGACATGCCCGTGCGCCGGACCGAGCCGGACCCGCGCGTCGACGCCGTACGCGGATGCGTGGCCCTCGAACGCGGCCCGCTGGTGTACTGCGTCGAGTCGGCCGACCTGCCCGGCAGCGCCGAGCTCGAGGACCTCCGCTTGGATCCCGCGCGCGAGCCCCTCGCGTCGCCCCGGCCGGAACTCGGCGACGGCGCGGTCGGGGTGGACGTGCCCGTCGCCGGCGGCGGCACCGTGCCCGCGGTTCCGTACCACTGCTGGGGCAACCGCGGCGCCGGCGGCATGCGGGTCTGGCTACCGCGCTGAGAAGTGGTGTTCAGCGCCGCCGGGCGGGCGGCGCGGTCGAGTCCCGGATCACCAGCTCCGGCGCGAAGATCTCGATGCCCGGCTCGGCCACGGCCTCCGGGTCCCGGGCCAGGCGGACCGCCAGGTCGACCGCGTAGCCGACGATCCTGGCGGTCGGCATCCGCGACGTCGTCAGCGCGGGCACGGTGTGGCCGGAGAGCTGGATGTCGTCGAAGCCGACGACCGACAGCCACTCCGGGACCGTGGCGCCGAGGCTGTGCGCCGCGTGCAGGACGCCGACGGCGATCAGGTCCGTCGAGGTCGCCACCGCGCTCGGCGGGTCGGGCAGCGCCAGCAGCCGGCGCACCGCCGCGTCGCCGCCTGCGAGGGTGTTGGGGCAGCTCTCGAGGTACCCGTCCGGGACGCCGCCGAGCCGCTCGCGCATGAACTCGACGTACGCGGCCTGCCGTACCCGGAAGCCGCCGGGAAGCTCCGCGTTGACGAACGCGATGCGGCGGTGGCCCAGCGACGCCAGGTGCTCGAGGCCCGCCCGGATGCCGGCGCGGTCGTCGGTGTCGGCGGTCGGGAACTCGAGCGGGCTCGTGCCCTGCCAGAGCGCCACCACCGGCACCCGCGAGATGCGCAGGTCGTCCAGCAGCTGGGGATGGACCCGCACGTCCCCGAGCAGCACGATGGCGTCGGTGTGGCGCGTCTCGAGCACCGACGTCAGCGGGATCGCCTCGTCGAGACCGGGATGGACGTGGCCGAGGACGACGTTGTAGCCGTGCGCCATCGACTCCTTGACCAGGGCCTCGATCGCCTCGGCGAAGAACGGGTCGCTGAAGTCGCGTACCACCGCGCCGATCAGGTTCGTCGACGCGCCACGCAGGCCGCGGGCCAGCGGGTTGGGGCGGTAGGCGAGCCGGCGCGACGCCTGGATGACCCGCTCGCGGGTCTCCGGCGCGATCGGCACCCTGGTCTCGACGCCGCTGAGCACACGCGAGACGGTGCTCTGTGACACCTCGGCCTCGGCGGCGATGTCCCGCATGGTCGCCACCCTGCGGCGCGGGTTCGCCGGGGCGGCACCGTCGTCGGGTGGGCCGCCGGCGGCCGGGTCCTCGGTCTTCGGCCGGCGCCGCCGGGACTGCGACATGGCTGAACCCTACTACGCCGATGCGAGCAAACGATTGCATGCACGGTGTGGCGGCGATCAGGGCTCGATGGGCCGGAACGGCGCCAGCACGTCCGGACCCTTCTGGACGATGCCGTAGGTGGACTCCGGCACCGGCTGCCAGGCGCCGACGAGTTCGCCCAGCGGCTCCGAGACGATGAGGCGGGCCTCGTCGGAGAGGTGATGCAGCGCCTCGACCTCCGGATGGAGCTGCCGCAGGGCGGTCACGTCGGTGCTGAAGAACAGCGACCGGCTGTTGCCCTCGCTGGAGTAGCGGAAGGCCCACAAGCGCTCCCCGTCGGTCGTGGCCACGCTCATCTGGATCGGATACTGCACGCCCTGCCGCCGGCCGGTCGCCTCGACGAACCCCACCATCCGCTGCACGGCCACGACCGGATCCTCCCGCAGGCCGAAGGTGAGCGCGAGGTAGAACATCACCTCCGAGTCGGTGGAGCCGGCGATGAACGGGTACAGGTCCGGCTCCACCGCCAGCACCAGCTCGCGCTTGAGGAGCGGGAAGTCGCGGATGGCGCCGTTGTGCACCCACAGCCACCGGTCGTGGCGGAACGGATGCGAGTTGGTGTGCTGCACGGGCGTGCCGGTGCTGGCCCGGATGTGCGCCAGGAACAGCGGTGACGAGATGTGCGCCGCGATCTCTCGCAGGTTCTGATCGCCCCACGCCGGCCCGACCCCGCGGAACGTGGCCGGGGTGATGGAGCCGTCGACGCCGTACCAGCCGACGCCGAAGCCGTCGCCGTTGGTCGGCTCCACGCCGAGCCGGGAGTGCAGGCTCTGGTTGACCAGGGAGAACTGCGGCTTGTAGAGAAACTCCTCCAGGAGCAGGGGCGACCCCGAGTACGCCAGCCAGCGACACATGGCTCTCTCCGTTCCGACGACGAACCAAACCCATGCATCGTCGTCCCGCCGGGGGCGGAAAGCCTCATCCCGCGGGGATGGCGCCGCCGGGGCCGGCCGACGGCGAACGCGCGTCACCCGTTGCGGAGGATCACGCGGCCGGATCGCCGGGCCTAACGTCGACGCCAGGTTCGTCCGACGTTTTCGAGGAGAGGACCACACATGGGAGTCTCGCCCCCAGGCCGACGGCCCGGCGCGGTGGTCCTCGCCGCGGTCGCGCTCGGCGTGCTGTTCGGCCCGGCGGCCTGCGGCGACGGGGAGAACCGCCCGAACCCGCCGTCGGCCCGGGCCTCGGCGGACGCTACGACCGGCCGGCCGGCACCGACCCGGACGGAGCCGACCGGCGGCCCGACGACCGGGCGCACCCGCACCGCCGGCCCGGAGGAGCCGACCGGCGAGGCCACCGCCCAGGCGACGCCGGAACCCACCGGCGAGCCCACCCGGACGACGGCGCCGGCCAGGACCACTACCGCCACCACCCGGCCGGCCACGCCGGCCCGGACGCAGACGACCACCCGGAAACCGGCCACGGCCGGCACGACGGAGCCGACGACCGCGACGCCGTCGCCGACACCGACCTCCGCCGCACCCGTGACCCCGACGACCGTCTCCGGCACCTGGGGCCCCGGCCCGCTCGGATGGTTCCTGTTGATCCTCCTGCTCGCCGGCCTGATCGGCGGCCTGGTGGTCTGGCGGTCGCGACGCCGGCAACGCTGGGAGGCCGGCGCCGAGGCCCTGGCGGCGGACACCCGCGCCCTCGTCGGCGTGCGGTTGCCGTCGATCCTGGCCACGACCACCGCGGCCGACCGCGCCCTGTCCTGGCCGCCGGTGCGCGCCGACCTCGCCGATCTCGCGGCCCGGTGGGGTCTGCACGCCGGGAACGCTCCCGGCGAGGAGCAGCGGCGGCGGTCCGGACTCGTCAGCGTGCAACTGCGGGACCTCATCGCCGGCGTCGACGCCGAGAACGAGGCGCTGGCCACCGGGCGGGAGTGGCAACTGCTGCGGCCCCGCGTGGACGACATCGTGCGGACGCTCTCCGCGGCGCTCGGCGGAGAGCCCCAGCCGGGATACGGACCGGAATACGGCTAGGCGGCGCCCGAGTAGCGCTGCAGGAACAGCGCCTCGGCCAGGGCCATGTCGGCGATCTCGCGCGGGTCGACGCTCTCGTTCGGCGCATGGATCAACGCCTGCGGTTCCTCGACCCCCATCAGGATGATCTCCGCGTCCGGGTAGGTGTCGGCGAAGACGTTGCACAGCGGAATCGAGCCGCCCTGCCCCAGCGTGGTCATCGGCCGGCCGAAGGCGTCGTTCATGGCCGAGGACAGCGCCCGGTAGGCGGGGCCGCCGGTGCGCGCCTCGAACGGCTGGCCGACGGCCTCGCTCTCCACCTCGACGTGCACGCCCCACGGCGCCACCGTCTTCAGGTGCGCGATGAGCGCGTCCTGCGCCTTCACGGCGTCCGTGCCCGGCGGCACCCGCAGGTTGAGCCGGGCCCGGGCGCGCGGCTGGATCGCCGCGGCCGAACCCACCACGGGCGGGCAGTCGATGCCGAGGACGGTGAGCGCCGGCCGGGCCCAGATCATGTCCGAGACCGTGCCGTCGCCCAGGAGCGACACGCCCTCGCGCAGCCCCGCGTCGTCGCGGAACCGGTCGGTGGGGTACGGCTCGCCGGTCCACGTCTGTCCGTGCTCCAGGCCGGCGACGGTCGTGTTGCCCGCCGGGTCGCGCAGCGTGGCCACCATCTGCACCAGGGCCGCCAGGGCGTCCGGCGCGGCGCCGCCGAACATCCCGGAGTGCAGCTCGCCGGCGAGCGCCTCGACCGTCACCACGACGTTGACCATGCCGCGCAGCGTCACGGTGGCGGCCGGCAGCCCGACCGCCGCGTTGCCGGTGTCGCACACCAGGATCGTGTCGGCGCGCAGCAGGTCGGGGTGGTGCACGACGAAGTCCTCGAGGCCGCCCGTGCCCTGCTCCTCCGAGCCCTCCACGATGACCTTCAGGTTGACCGGGACCGGCCCGTCGAGCGCGCGCAGCGCGGTGAGGTGCATGACGATGTTGCCCTTGCAGTCGGCGGTGCCCCGGCCGTACCAGCGGCCGCCGGCCTCGGTCAGCTCGAACGGCGGGGTGCGCCAGGCCGCGAGGTCCAGCGGCGGCTGCACGTCGTAGTGCGCGTACAGCAGGACGGTCGGCGCGTCCGGGTCGGTGCCCGGGCGCTCGCCGTACACGGCGGAGCTGCCGTCCGCCGTCTCGTGCAGGCCCATGCCCGTGAAGCCCACGGACGTGAACGCGGCGGCCACCCACTCGGCCGCCCGCGCGCACTCCTCGGGCGGGAACTGCCGGGGGTCGGCGACGGACGGGATGGCCACCAGCTCGGCCAGGTCGGTACGCGCCCGGCCCATCAGGTCGGCGATGCGGCGACGGAGTTCCACGGCGGTCATTGCGTGGCCACGTCGTCGAACTCGAGATCGTTGACGATCTCCTGGAAGGCCGCGAGCTGGTCCGGGCAGTAGATCTTCATGATGAGCAGCTGCCCCTGGACGATCCGGCTGTCGGCGATGACCGGCCGCTGGCCCGGGCCGGCGGCGCCGTTGGTGATCTGGCTGTTGAGCACGCCGCGGCTCAGCGCCTCGCCGGCGTTCGCGCAGACCGCGCCGCCGTCGTCGCCGAGCACCCGGACGATCTGCTCCTGCGACGGCGCGTGCGCCCCGGCCGCGGTGAGCTCGGCGATCAGCTGGTCGGCCTTCGCGTCGGCCTCCCGGCTCTGGTGCGCACCGCTGAAGGTGAGCATGGCGGTGCCGGCGAGCAGCAGGAAGGCGACACCGAAGATGAGGTAGATGGTGAGGTGGCTCTTGTGCGCGACGGAGACCTTCATGCCACCGACTCCTCCTCCGCGGGCGCCAGCTTCCAGGACGGCTTTCGGAACCGGTAGAACAGGAACGGCACCAGCAGGCCGAGGCCCAGCGCGCCGCCGGCGACGACCAGCAGGTAGAAGCCGACGCTCCCGGAGCCGAACTGCGACGGCGGGACGAACCCGATCAGCAGCGCGGCGAGCGACGCGGCGAAGCCGACGCCGCAGAGCGTGAGCAGCATCGGTGCGCGGTACCCGCGCGGGTGGTCGGGCTGGCTGCGCCGCAGCCGTACGGCCGCGACGAACATCAGCAGGTACATGATCAGGTAGACCTGGGTGGTGATCACCGAGAAGATCCAGTACGCGCTGGAGACGTCCGGGATGAACGCGTACGCGAGCGCGATGAGCGTGGTGATCGCACCCTGGGTCACCAGGATGTTCTGCTGCACGCCGTGCTTGTTGAGCCGCTGCAGGAAGGGCGGCAGGTAGCCCTCCTGCCGGGAGATCAGCAGCAGGCCGCGCGAGGGGCCGGCAAGCCAGGTGAGCATCCCGCCCAGCGAGGCGGCGACCAGCATGATCCCGAGAATCGGGGTGAGCCACTGCGTGCCGAACTCGGCGAACACCGCGTCGAAGGCCTGCATGACGCCGGCCGTGAGGGAGAGCTGTTCGGCCGGGACGACCCAGCTGATGGCCAGCGCCGGCAGGATGAAGATCAGCAGGACCAGCCCCATCGCGAGGAACATCGCCCGGGGGAACTCGCGGCCGGGGTTGCGCAACGAGGACACGTGCACCGCGTTCATCTCCATGCCGGAGTACGAGAGGAAGTTGTTGACGATCAGCACCAGGCTGGACAGGCCGGCCCAGGCGGGCAGCAGGTTGTCGACCGTCATCGGCGCCGCCGACGGGTTGCCCTGGCCGAGGAAGGCGACGCCGAGGATCACCAGGAGCGTGCCCGGCACCAGCGTGCCGATGATCAGGCCGCCGCTGGCCAGGCCCGCCACCGAGCTGGTTCCCCGCGACGAGACCCAGACGCCGGTCCAGTAGCAGACCATGATCACGATCGCGGTCCAGACGCCACTCGACGCCAGCTCCGGGTTGATCACGTACGCCAGCGTGCTCGCGACGAAGCCGAGCAGGCTCGGGTAGTAGAAGATCGTCATGGCGAACTGGCACCAGATGGCCAGGAAGCCCATCGGCTTGGAGATGCCCTGGCTGACCCAGTTGTAGACGCCGCCCTTCCAGCCGGAGGCGAGCTCCGCCGAGACCAGCGAGGTCGGCAGCAGGAACACCAGGGCCGGCACCACGTAGAGGAAGATGCTGGCCAGGCCGTACACCGCCATCGTCGGTGACGGGCGCAGGCTGGCCACCGAGCTGGTGGTCATCAGCGCCAGCGCCACCCAGGAGATGTAGGCCATCACCTTCCCGCGGTCCTTCGTACTGTCTCCGGCCGGCGTCGACGGCGTAGCCGCCGCCCCCGGGGCGGGCACATCCATCGCACTCATGCTGCTGCCTCCCGAACAGAACGCCACAACCGCCGAACCGGCCACGGTGGCGACCCGCCCGAGCGTTGCGAACACCCCGACGCCAGCGACCCGGCAGCCGGTCCAGCGGTATCATCGGCGGCCGAAACGGATCGTGCCTCATCCCCGGCGAATCAACTCGTCGGCGACCTCGGTCCCCCGGGGTGCAGTATCACGTCGCGGGCTGGTGCGCGTGACCTGATCCGCGCGAAGGCAGCCGCGCGGGTGATCAGCGCTCGCCGGCGGGACCGGGAGCCCCGATCCCTCCTCATAGGACGGCGGGACCGCTGGTCCCACGGCCGGGCCGGAGCCCGTCGGTACCGGGACAAAGCCCCGCGCTTGGGGCGCCCGCCACCGCCAAAGCTGATATACAAGGGCTGAACACTGGAAACAGGCCGATTCACCCGGTGTGCAGCACGAGGCACCGGCGGCCTGGTGGGTTGGACGCGCCCGGGTGATGCGGGTGGGCCCGATGCCGACGACCAGCGCCGATTCGCGGCGCCCGAACGGCCGGCGGGGTCGAATCATCCGTCGCGGGCGATGCTGGCACTTCCGGCCAGCCGTGAGGCTGAAAGAGCGCCGGTGTCCGGAATCCGGCATGGCCGCCGGTGCCGACGGCGCCTGGTCCCGAGAAACGCATGCGCAGCACCGGAGGTGTTCGCCGATGACGGTCCGCCGGTTCACCCCGAAGGACTTCACCCAGCGGATGGAGCGCGCCGTCGCACAGGCGGCGGACGCCGGCCTGGACGGCCTGCTCGTGACCCCCGGGCCCGACCTCGTCTACTTCACCGGCTATCAGCCGACCGCGATCACCGAGCGGATCACGATGCTCGTGCTCGGCGCCGGACGCGACCCGGCCATGATCGTCCCGGCCCTCGAACGCGGCGACGCCGAGCTCGCCGACGGCGTGACGGCGGTGTCGCTGACCGACTGGGCCGACGGCAGCGACCCGTACACGCGTGCCGCCCGCCTGCTCGACCCGAACGGCCGCTACGCCGTCTCCGACTCGGCGTGGGCGATGCATCTGCTCGCCCTGCAGGAGGCGCTGCCCGGACCGGGCTACACGTCGATGACCAGCACGCTGCCGATGCTGCGCGCGGTCAAGGACGACGAGGAGATCGACCGCCTCGCCGCCGCGGCAGCGGCCGCGGACGCCGCGTACGAGCAGATCGTCGGGGTGCGCTTCGCCGGACGCCAGGAGCGCGAGATCGGTGCCGACCTGGCCGGGTTCCTGCGCGAGCACGGGCACGACACGGTGGACTTCACCATCGTCGGCTCCGGGCCGAACGGCGCCAACCCGCATTCCGAGATGACCGGACGCACCGTGCGGGAGGGCGACATGGTGGTCCTCGACTTCGGCGGCCTGCGGGACGGCTACGGCTCGGACACGACCCGCACCGTGCACGTCGGCCCGCCGGACGACGAGGAGCGGAAGGTCTTCGAGATCGTGCGCCGCGCCCAGCAGGCGGCGTTCGAGGCGGTGCGTCCCGGCGTCGCCTGCCAGGAGATCGACCGCGCGGCCCGCAAGGTGATCGGCGACGCCGGGTACGGCGAGTACTTCATCCACCGGACCGGGCACGGGATCGGCCTGACCACCCACGAGCCGCCGTACATGGTCGAGGGCGAGACGCACACGCTCGTTCCCGGCATGTGCTTCTCGATCGAGCCCGGCATCTACCTGCCGGGCCGCTTCGGCGTACGCATCGAGGACATCGTGACGGTGACCGCCGACGGCGGGCGCCGCCTGAACGGCACGAGCCACGAGATGCACATCGTCTCCTGACATTGGACGCCCGGAGGTGCTGGCGATGTTGTTCCTGCTGATGCTCACGGCATTTGTGGCCTGCACGTGCGCGTACACGATCTGGCTGATCGTGCAGGACACCTCCCCGGACGCGGAGGCCGAGCCGGCGCGCGAGCAGATCGAGTCGGCCGGGTCCGGGTCCCGGTCCGAGCCGGGCAGCCTCGAGGGCGTGCTGGTCGCCCAGCTGGTCGCCGACGCGATCACCCGCCGGCAGTACGTGCGTGAGATGGAGCGGGTCGCCGCCCGCGACGACGAGCGTCACCCGCTCGCGATCCCGCCGGAGATCGGCTCCGACGGCGCCTGACCGGCGGCGGGGACGACTATCCGAACATCCGCCACCGCGACGGGGCAGGCCGCAGCGCCTCCCGCACGATCTCCGTACGCGGATCGTCCGGCGCCGCCCCGGCCTCGAGGATGCGCAGCGCCTCGACCCGGCTGAACCGGGCCGCGCCCCGCTCGCCCAGGCCCGCCTGCGCGGTGCCGAGCAGGTAGAGTGCCTCGGCGACGTCAAGCGAGTCGGGGCCGGCCACCCCGCGGTAGATCTGCACCGCCTGCTCGAAGCCGGACCGGGCGGCGCGCCAGTCGCCCAGCGAGAGCTGGCAGCAGCCGAGGATGAACAGGACCCCGGCCATGCTCGAGCTGCCCGGCCCGTAGGTGGCCGCCACGATCGGCAGTGCCCGCACCTGGTTGTCCCGGCAGGCCTCGTACTCGCCGTGGCGTTCGAGGTAGTAGCCGAGCTTGATCAGCAACGCGGCGCTGTTCGGTGCGCCGGGCGCGCGGTCCACCGCCGGATGCACGTGCGGCGCCAGGTCGGCGCAGACGGCCAGCTCCCGCGGCGTGCCGTACGAGACGGGAAACAGGCGGTCGAGCAGCTGCACCGCGCTGTGCGCCCACCACCAGCCCATCCGGCCCGGCCGGGCGAGGTCGTCCAGCGCCTCCCGGGCCGCGTCCGGGTCCAGGCGGACCCGGTTGCCCGAACCGCGCCAGCCGACGGCCAGTCCGGCGATCGCCGCCTCCCGCCGCCGGGGATCCCCGGCGGCCCGCGTCAGGTCCGGCATGAGGCGGGCGAACAGCTCCGGGTCGGAGAGCAGGAGATCGAGATCGAGCTCGCCGGGTCCGAAGTGGGCACACAGCCGCAGCAGCTGCAGGGCGGCCGCGCGGTCGGCGGTCGTTCGGGCCATACCCGCATGGTGACAACCCGGCGCACCCGGCATCCGCCGGGGGCTTTTCCTACTGCGCCCATCGGTTTACCATGCTCGTTACCGCGACCGCGGGTGCCTGCACGAGGGAGCGACACCGATGGACGACATGCTGGACGAGGGCGCCTACGACCGGCGGCGGCTGCGCCAGTGGCTGGCCGGCGAGGCCGGCGGCTTCTCCCGCCGGGACCTGCTCAAGCTGACCGCCGCGGTGGGCGCGGGCCTGGCCGGCACGGCCGCCGCCGGCACCTCTGCAAAGGGCGCGGCCGGTCCCATCGTCAAGCCGCTGCCGCCCGAGTCGTTCACCGTCCTCGGCACCAACGCCGAGATGCGCTGGTCGGCCATGGCCGGCCAGGGCTACCTGGTGCCGATCGACCGCTTCTTCGTGCGCAACCACACCAGCACCCCGATCATCGAGCCGGCGGACTGGCGGCTACAGGTCTTCGGCGCCGGCCTGCGGCACGGCCCGGCCGAATTCTCGTACGACGACCTGCGGCGCCTGCCGTCCGAGACGATCACCTCAGCGGTGGAGTGCGCCGGGAACGGCCGTAGCTACTTCACCAGCCAGCAGGGGCAGCCGGTGTCCGGCACCGCCTGGAAGCTCGGCGGCATCGGCGTCGCCCGCTGGCGCGGCGTGCGCCTGTCGACCGTCCTGCGGCACGCGGGCCTGGGGCGCAACGCGGTCGACGTGCTCCCGACCGGACTCGATCCGAACTACGTGACCGGCGGCGTCGACCTCGGTCCGGTACGCCGCCCGCTGCCCGTGCGCAAGGCGCTGCACGACGTGCTGGTCGCGTACGAGATGAACGGCGAACCACTGCCGGCCGACCACGGCCGCCCCGCCCGGCTGATCGTGCCGCACTGGATCGGCATCGCCTCGATCAAGTGGCTGGGCGGCATCGAGGTCTCCGACGCCCCGCTCTTCTCGCCGTGGAACACCCAGTTCTATCGGCTCTTCGGCCCGGACTTCCCCGCCGAGGGGCGGCCGTTCGACCGGCAGGTGGTCAAGAGCGCGTTCGAGCTGGACCAGGGTGCCCAGGTCCCCGCCGGCCGGCCGACTCGGCTGCGCGGCCGCTCCTGGTCCGCGGGCGGCGCCATCCACCACGTCGACGTCAGCACCGACGGCGGCCGCCGCTGGCGCCGGGCGCGGCCGGTCGGTGCCGGCGAGGGCGCCGCCTGGCAACGCTGGGAGATCGACTGGCTGCCGGCCGCGGGCGAGCACGAACTGCTGGCCCGGGCCACGGACGTGCGCGGCGGCACCCAGCCTGACGTGGCCGTCCACAACGAACTCGGCTACCTCTTCGACGCCGTCGTCCGGCACCGGGTCGTCGCGGCCTGAGCCGGACCGGCGCCTCAGTTCGCGGCCGGTCCCACGTGGTCGTCGAGCCATCGCCGCAGCGGCCGGCTGCCGCGCAGGAGGCCGACGATCCGGTTCTTCGCGGCCGCGGTGCCCAGCCAGGCCGCCGGCGGCCACTCCTTCCAGGTGGTCAGGCCCTTGTGGCGCAACAGGTCCACGCGCGGATGGTCCCTCGGGTAGCCCCGCGGCGCCGTCTTCAGGCTGCCGTGCCCGTGCACCCCGATCCCCGACCGTTCGATGTCCGCGATCAGCGCGGTCAGCTCCGCGCCGGTCCGCGGATCGGCCACCGCCCGCCGGTACCGGTCGAGTTGATCGGGTGCCAGCTGATACATGCCGCAGCCGGCCGCCAGCCCGCCGGCCGACAACTGGCAGTACCCGCCGAACGAGAGCCACGCACCGAGGTGCGTCTTGTACGGCGACTTGTCCTTGCTGAACCGCACGTCCCGGTAGGGCCGGAAGATCCTGCCCGGCCCGAACTCCGGCTCCAGCGCGGCGAGCAGCTCCTGCATCGGCCCGCGCACCTGACGCTCGTAGAACGCGAGATGGGCGGTCCAGTAGGTCCGCGAGTTGTCGGCGGCGAGCCCATCGAAGAACTCCAGCGCCTCACTCGGCCAGCCACGGAACGTCACCGGCCAAGTCTAGGAGCCGCCGCCGGGCCGAGGCGGGTCAACCGTGCCAGGTTCGCCACAGGTCGGCGTACGTGCCGCCGGCCGCGACCAGGTCGTCGTGCGTGCCCAGCTCCACCAGCCGCCCGCCGTCCATGACGGCCACCCGGTCGGCGTCGTGCGCCGTCTGCAGCCGGTGCGCGATCGCGATCACCGTACGGTCGTGCAGCACCGCCGCCAGCGCGCGCTCCACGTCCCGCGCGGTCGTCGGGTCGAGCAGCGCGGTCGCCTCGTCGAGCACGACGGTGTGCGGGTCGGCGAGCACCACCCGGGCCAGCGCGAGCTGCTGCGCCTGCGCGCCGTCCAGGGCGAAGCCGTCGCCGCCCAGCCGGGTGTCGAGGCCGTCGGGCAGCTCCGCGGCCCAGTCGGCGCCGACGACGGCCAGCGCCGAGAGCAGGTCGTCGTCGGTGGCGTCCGGCGCGGCCAGGGTCAGGTTGTCGCGGACCGCGTCGCGGAAGACGTGGTGCTCCTGGGTGACGAGCACGACCTGGCGGCGCAGCAGGCCCGGCGGCAGCCGGGAGATCTCCACGCCGCCGACGGTCAGGCTGCCCGTGCGCGGCCGGTCGACCCCGGTGAGCAGCCGCCCGAGGGTGGACTTGCCGGCACCGGACGGCCCGACCAGGGCGAGGCGCTCCCCCGGTCGCACGGTCAGGGAGACGCCGTGCAGCACGTCGCGGCCGCCCTCGTAGGCGTACCGGACGCCGCGGACCTCGATCCGGTCGCCGGCCGGCGCCGACCGCCCGGTCACGACGCCCGGCGGGATCGCCTCCAGCCCCTCGACCCGGGCGAAGGACGCGCCGCTGCTTTGCAGCTGCTCCAGCCAGATCAGGATCGCGTCGAGCGGCACGGCCAGCTGCCGCAGGTACAGCGCGCAGGCCGCGACGGCACCGAGGGTCAGCGCGCCGTCGATGTAGAGCGCGCCGCCGACCAGCAGCACGGCCACCACCGGCACGACATAGGACACGTCGACGGCGGGGAACAGCACGCTGCGCAGGAAGAGGGTCCGCAGCCGGGTGTCCCGGGCCCGGTGGATCGCCTCGTCGGCCACCGCGGTCCGGCGGTCACGCAGCCCCAGCGCCTCGACCGTGCGGGTGCCCGCGATGGTCGAGGCGAGCTCGTCGGCGAGCACGGATCCGGCCGCGCCCTCCTCCAGGTAGGCGGTCCGCGCCCGGCGCAGGTACCAGCGGGTGGCGACCGGGATGGCGGAGAGCCCGAGCAGGGCGACGACGCCGAGCAGCGGATCGAGCAGGAAGACGGCCACGAGCACGAACAGCGCCTGCACGGCCGCGATGAGCACCTCGGGGATGGCGTCGCGCAGGGTCGAGGCCACCGTGCCGACGTCGCCGGTGCCCCGCGCGGCGAGGTCGCCGGCCGGCACCCGTTCGACCACGGACGCCGGCAGGGCCAGGGCCCGGTCGAGGAAGCGTTCGCGGATCCGGGCGGCCGTGCGCTCGCCGAAGCGGTACCCGACGGCGAGCGCCGAGCGGGCCAGCAGGATCTGCAGGACCGTGCACAGCAGGACGGCGAGGGCGAGCCGGTCGACGACGCCCACCGAGGCGTGGCCGCCGGTGACCGTGTCGATGATCCGGCCGAGCAGCCACGGCCCGGCCAGTCCGGCGATCGCCGCGAGCGCGTTGAGCAGCACCATCAGCGCGACGGCCCGCCGGTCGTCGCGGATCAGCCGGAACGCGGCCCGGCGCACGTGCGCGCGCCCGGCGACCGGCAGCGCCGTCATCGCCGGGCCGCCTCGGGCAGGGCGGCCTCGGGCAGGGCGGCCTCCCCCGCGGCCCGGGTCACCAGCGCGCGGTACCCGGGCTCGGTGTCGAGCAGCGCCCGGTGGGTGCCGGTCGCCGCGAGCCGTCCGCCGACGACGTAGTGCACGATGTCGGCGCGGTCCAGCATGGCCGGGGACGTGGTGGCGACGAGCGTGGCCCGGCCGGCCCGGGCCGCGGGCAGGCGTTCGGCGATGGCCGCCTCGGTGTGCGCGTCGACGGCGGAGGTCGGCTCGACGGCGAGCAGGATCTCCGGGTCGGCGTAGAGGGCGCGGGCCAGCCGTACCCGCTGGCGCTGGCCGCCGGAGAGGTTGCGGCCCTGCGTGTCGATCACCGAGGCCGTCCCGTCCGGCAGGCCGTCCACGATGTCGCAGGCCGCGGCCGCGGCCAGGGCCCGCGCGACGGCGGCGTCGTCCGGCTCGGAGCGGCCGGCGACGACCTCGCCGAGCGCGCCGGTGAACAGGTAGGCCTCGTTGTCGGCGACCAGGATCCGGTCCCGCACCGCGAGCCCGTCGACGCGGGTGCCGCCCCAGGTCACCGCGGTCGGCCCGTACCGGCCGAGGCGGTCGACGACGGCGGCCGCGTCGGCGGGCCGGGCGGTGGCCAGCGCGACGAGCCGCCCGGGGATGACGACCACGCCGGAGTCGGGGTCGCGCAGCACGGCCGGGCCGTCGGGGCCCTGCCCGCGCGGCGGCGGATCCACCGGTAACCGCAGGAAGTCGATGACCCGGCGCCCGGCGACCAGGGCCCGGCTGATGTCGAACCCGCCCTCGATGAAGAACGCGACCGGCACGACGAGCACCGCCGCGTACCCCCAGACGGCGACCAGTTCGCCCACCGTGATGTCGCCCCGCGCGGCCATCCGGGCGGCCAGCCAGATCACCACGGCGAGGAAGATCGCGGGGAGACCGACGCCGAGCGCCTGTATCCAGCTGGTCACCGCGCCGACCCGGTAGCCGACCTCGGCGACGGCCCGGGACTCGTGCCGGTACCGGCACGCGTAGCCGTCCTTGCCGCCGAGGCCGTTGAGGACCCGCAGGCCGCCGATGATGTCGACGAGCCGGTCGGCGAGCGCGCCCTGCCGCTCCCGGTAGCGGGCGCCGGCCCGCTGCAGGCGGCCGAGCATCGGCCCGACCACGACGGCCAGCACCGGCACCCCGGCGAGCACCACGACGGCCAGCAGCGGGGAGATCTCCAGCAGCAGCACGGCCACCACCACGTACGCGATGACCGCGCCGAGCCCCGGCCCGGTGACCGTGAGGGCCTGCGCCAGCACCCAGACGTCGGCGATGCCGATGGTGACGATCTCGCCGGCGCCGATGCGCCGCGGCAGGGCGGCGCCGAGGCGGGTGGCGTGCGCGATGACCGCCCGGACGGTCCGGAAGCCGCCGTCGAGCCGGATCTTGGTCATCGTGCGGTGCCGGAGGATGGCGAGCAGCGCGTTGACCGCGCCGACGGCGAACAGGACCGCGACCCAGGCGGCGAGCGCGGCCGGATCGCGCCGCTGCAGCCCGCGGTCGATGGCCTGGGAGAGCAGGTACGGCGGAAGCGTCAGCCCCACCATCCACAACGAACCGAGCAGGGCGCCGGTGGCGATGCGCCCCTTCTGCCGCCGGACGAGCCACCACAGGTACGGCAACGGGCCGCGCACGTCCGCGACCGGGTGTCCTGCTTCCGTCACGCCTTGCACCATAGAGCAGGTTCGATCATCGGCGGGAGGCCGCATCAAGGGGATCCTCGCCGCCGGGTTACTCTCCCGACGTGAGCGACAACGGACCTCCGCTGATCAGCGCCGAGCGGGTCATCGGCGGGCGGTCATACGACTTCGCGCGCCGCGTCGTGGTGATGGCGATCGTCAACCGCACCCCCGACTCGTTCCACGACCGGGGGCGCACGTTCGCGCTCGAGAAGGCCCTCGAGGCGGTCCGGGCGGCGGCCGACGCGGGCGCGGACTGGATCGACATCGGGGGCGTGCCGTTCGCACCCGGGCCGGACGTCTCCGTCGAGGAGGAGCTCCGGCGGGTGCTGCCCGTAGTCGAGGCGGCCCGGGAGCTGGCCGTGGTCTCGGTCGACACCTACCGGCCGGAGGTGGCCCGCGAGGTGATCAAAGCGGGCGCCGGGGTCGTCAACGACACCTCGGGCCTGCGCGACCCGGCGATGGCCGACGCGGTGGCCGGCACCGCCGCGTCGCTGGTGATCACGCACAGCCTGGCCGCGCCGCGCACCCTCTTCCCGAGCCCGCAGTACGGCGACGTGACCGCGGAGGTCGGCGCCTTCCTGCGCCGACAGGTCGACGTCGCCCTGTCCCGCGGGGTACTGCCGGAGCAGATCATCATCGATCCCGGCCACGACCTGAACAAGAACACGTACCACTCGCTGGAGCTGACCCGGCGGCTGCGGGAGATCACCGAGATCGGCTACCCGACGCTCGCCGCCCTGAGCAACAAGGACTTCATCGGCGAGACGCTGGACCGCCCGCAGCAGGAGCGCCTGGTTGGCACGGTCGCGGCGGTGGTCTTCTGCGTGCTGCGGGGCGCCCGGATCGTCCGGGTGCACGACGTGCGGGCGGCGGTCGACGCGGTCCGGATGACCGAGGCGATGCTGGGCCTGCGCGACCCGGCCTACGCCCGGCACAACATGTAGGGACTACCGTTCGGCGAGTGCCACCGCGGCCAGCCCCAGCAGCTCCTCCGCCGCGGCGTCCGGGTCGGCGGGCGCGGCCGGCACCGGCTCCTGCCCGAGGCAGCGCTCGAGGAGCAGCTCGACCAGCCCGGCCCGGTTGAGGATCTCGGCGGTGTCGATCGCGCCGGGCAGGATTCGGATCTCGATCGTGTCCCGGACCGGGTCGGCGCGCAGCAGCTGGGTCAGGTTGACGTCGAAGAACTTGGTCAGCCCGCCCTCCTCGGCGGCCCGGCACAGCTCGTCGTAGGACGGCACGCCGCCGACGGCGGCCACCAGCGGCGCCGGCAGCGGGGCGAGGCGCCGGCAGGCCGGGTTGGTACGCAGCAGCGTCCGCAGCGGTTCCCGCCAGTAGGCGAACAGCCGGACGACGTTGGCCAGGGCGTGCGGCGCCCGGAACGGCGCGCCGTCGAGGTGCAGGTGCACGGCGGCCTCGAGCGGCACGGTGAAGCCGAGCTCCCGGGCCGGGCCCAGCAGCCGATCGAGGGCGGCGCCGTGGTCGCCGGTCAGGGGCGGGGTGACGATCTCGCAGGGGCGTTCCCGCTCGCCGCCCTGCGGTGCGGCCAGCGCGATCGTCGAGCCGGCGGCGTCGTCGAGCCGGTAGACGTCGCCGACCCGCTGCACCGCGCTGCCCCACAGCCGCGCCGCCGCGTCGAGCGCCTCCGGCAGGTCGCCGCCGGGGTCGCTCTGCGCCTCGAGCAGGCGCAACAGCCGCGGGTCGTCGCTGAGGATCCGAAACCAGCCCGGCGGCGCGGCGGCCCGCCGGTCGAGCCCGGCGATCAGCGTGATGTCGTCGACGAGCGTGCAGAGCGGGTCACCGTCGCGCCCCCGCACCTCGAAGCCCTGTGTCAGGTGCAGGAACCGCCCCAGGCCGGGAACCAGGGACGGCTCGCTGTCGTGGTGCCACACCGGCCGGACCTGGCCGCCGCAGCGGGCGGCCAGATCCTGGGCCAGGGTGCGCCGGCTGCGGCCTGGCGGGGCCATCAGCTCGATCTCGAACCCCGTACGCCGGTGCAGGCGGGCGGTCACGGCCGGATCGGCAGGGTCTCCCCGGCCAGCAGCTTCTTGCCGCCCGCGACCTTCGCCGCGTAGGGGGTCTTCGACTTCCAGATCTTGGCCAGCTTGACCGCGTCGTCGTAGTCGTACCCGGCGGCGAAGAAGGCCTCGACCCGGACCTCCTCGCGGGAGGGCGGCACGGTACCCGTCTGCGGCGCCCCCTCGCCCGGCTTCACCGGGAGCGTCTCGCCAGCCAGCAGCCGCCGCCCTGCCTCCGCCTTGACGGCGCCGATGTCGTCCTTCGGCTTCTTCCAGACGCTCGCCAGCTTCACGGCGTCGTCGTAGTCGTAGCCGGCGCCGAAGTAGGCGTCGAACTCGTCCTGGTCCGGGTCCTCGAACCCGGTGCCGGGCTTGGTGAGAAGCGGCGGCGCGGAGGCGGACGGGGTCGCGGACTGCGCGGCCGCCGGTGCGCCGGCCTGCAGCGCCGGCGCCACCGCGACGTTGTCGTTCGGCCCCGCGGGCAGCAGCGCCGGGAGGTTCATGACGCCGGCGATCAGGCCGACGCCCAGCACGGCACCGCCGGCGGCCTGCGCACCGCGCCGGCGCCACAGGTAGCCGCGGGCCAGCTGCTGCACCCGGGCGTACACCTCGGCCGGATCCGGGCCCCCGTTCTCATGGGTCTCGAAGGCCCTGCGGAGCTGGTCTCCGTGTTCCGTCACGACATCTCCTCGGCATGGATCCTGGTCGCTCGCTCCGACGTGAGCCGGAGACTCTTCAGTGCCCTCGACGCGTGGCTGCGGACCGTGGCCGGCGAGCAGCCGATCAGGTCGGCGATCGCCTCGTCGTCCAGCTGCTCGTAGTAGCGCAGCACGAGCACGGCGCGTTGCTTGCGCCCGAGCGTGGCCAGCCGGTTCCACAGCTCGTCGGCCTCCACGACGTCCTGGGCGTGGTCGCGTACCCCGCCACGGGCGTCGTCGATGTCGACGAGCCGCTCGCCGACGGCGTGGACGTTGCGAGCCGCCCAGCTACGCCGCCAGGAGAGGTACTCGTTCAGCACCATCCTGCGCACGTAGGCCTCTGGGGAGTCGGCCCCGTCGATCCGCCGCCATCTGACCTGCGCCCGGGCCAGCACCTCCTGGACGACGTCCTGCGCCAGATCGCGGTCGCCGGTGAGGACGACCGCGTAGCGCAGCAGACTGGGAAGCCGGGCCACCGCGAATTGCTCGAAGGTCACACCCACTAGAACGCTGCCCCGCCGCCGTCTGTGCACTCATGATCCAAAGTTTTTCCCGCCACCCGCGGTGCCCCTACGCCGGCCCGCCCGGGTCCTGGCGGGCCTTCGGCAGATCGAGGCTGCCGACCAGGTCGCTCATCCACTTCTCGGGTGCCACCGCGTCGCGGCCGACGACGTTCATCGCGCCGAGCACGGTCAGCAGCATGCCGTGCGCGAAGAAGTCGCGGATCTCCTCCGCGCCCGCGCCGGTCAGTTCGCGCACGGTCTCGACGAGCCGGCCGAAACACGCCCGGACGACGGGACCGATGGCCGGGTCGGCGCCGGCCGCGAAGCCGTGCAGCAGCACGGTGATCAGCTCACGCTCGGTGAGCAGCTCGTCGTAGGCGTCGCCGATGCTCGACAGGTCCGCCTGGATCGCGGCGGCCGCCCGGAAACGCTGCTCGATGCGGTAGGCCGCGTGCTCGAGGGTGGCGATGAACAGCTGCTGCTTGGTGCCGAAGAGCCTGATCACGTAGGGCTGGGAGACGCCGGCGAGGCGCGCCACCTGGTCGGTGGTCGTGCCGGCGTAGCCGCCGGTGGTGAATGCCGTGAGGGCCGCGCCGATCAGCTGATCGTGGCGTTCCTCGGCGGTCAGGCGGGTCCTGGTCACACGGGCTCCTTCGGATTCGACGTTGACAGGTTATCAGCTGATAACTAAGTTCGGCAGCGTAGTTATCAGTGAATAACAACTAGGAGCCCCATGAGCACCCTCGCGCCCCAGCGGCCCGCCGACACGACGGACCGCCGCAGGCCCCGCCCCCTCGCCGCGGTGCTCGCCGCCGTCGGCATCCCGATGTTCATGGTCACGCTGGACAACCTCGTGGTGACGACGGCACTGCCGGTGATCCGCGCCGACCTCGGCGCCTCCCTGGCCGACCTGCAGTGGTTCGTTAACGCGTACACCCTGCCGTTCGCCGCCTTCCTGCTCACCGCCGCCGCGCTCGGCGACCGGCTCGGCCGGCGCCGGGTGTTCCTGGCCGGCATCGTGCTGTTCACCCTCGCCTCGGCCGCCGCCGCGCTGAGCACCGAGGCCTGGATGCTGACCGCGGCCCGGGCCGTGCAGGGCCTGGCCGGCGCCGCGGTCGCGCCGCTGTCACTGACCCTGCTGGCACAGGCCGTACCGGACCGGCACCGCAACGCGGCGGTGGGCATCTGGGGCGGCATCAGCGGCCTCGGCGTCGCGGTCGGCCCGGTGGTCGGCGGCGCGGTGGTCGAGGGGCTCGACTGGTCGTGGATCTTCTGGCTGAACGTGCCCGTCGGCATGGTCGCCATCGTGCTGGCCGCGACGGTGCTGCGCGAGTCGCGCGGCGGCGCGGTCCGGCTCGACCCGCTCGGCCTGCTGCTCTCCGCCGCCGGCATGCTCCTGCTCGTCTGGGGAGTGGTGGACGGCCCGGAGCACGGCTGGTCCTCGGCACGCGTGCTCGCCATGCTGATCGGCGGGGCCGCGCTGCTGGCGGCGTTCGTCGGCTGGCAGCACCGCAACCCGGCGCCGATGCTGCCGCTCTCGCTCTTCCGCTCGCGCGCCTTCAGCCTGGTCAACATCGTCTCGCTGACCTTCTCCGCCGGCGCGTTCGGCTCGGTCTTCCTGCTCGCCCAGTTCTTCCAGGTGGTGCAGGGGCTGAGCCCGCTGGACGCGGGCGTCCGCACGCTGCCGTGGACGATGGCCCCGATGGTCGTCGCGCCGCTGGCCGGCATCTTCGCCGACCGCCTCGGCCTGCGGAACCTGATCGTCGCGGGCCAGGTGCTGCTTGCGGCCGGCGTGCTGTGGATCGCCCTCGCCACGACGACCGACGTCACCTACGGCGAGATCGTCGTCGCGTTCGTCCTGGCGGGCGTCGGCATGGGCCTGACCTTCGCGCCGATCAGCACGATGGCCCTGGCCAGCGTCACGGCCCGGGAACGCGGCGTGGCCTCGGGCGCCAACAACACGATCCGCGAGCTCGGAGTGGCGGTCGGCGTCGCGGTGCTGGCCTCCGTCTTCAGCTCGTACGGCGACTACACGACCCGCCAGTCCTTCGTGGACGGCCTGGTGCCGGCGGTCGTGGTGGGCGCCTGCCTGATCGCGGCCGGCGGCCTGGTGGCCGCGTGGCTGCCCCGCCGCACGCAGCCCTGAGGTCACGCCCGGGTTCTTTCGAGACCATGTCCTGAATGTTTCATAGTTTGGTTCAACTATTGCGTGGATGTGTCGGGTACTGCCACGATGACCGTCGATCCGTCATCCCCAACTCCCCCGAGTTCGGATCAGAGGAGCGTCGCCGTGCCCGTCTCCCGCCGTACCCTTCTCTCCACAGTGGCCGCCGGCTCCGCGGCGGCCTCGATACCCGCCGCGCTCGCCGGACCGGCCGCCGCGGCCTCCCCGCCCGGCGACGTCGTCGGCAAGATCAGCGCCGGCTACCAGGGCTGGTTCGCCTGCCCCGGCGACGGCGCGCCGATCGGCGGCTGGTGGCACTGGAGCCGCGACCGGTTCCAGCCGCCTTCGCCCGGCAACACCACGATCGTGTCCTGGCCGGACCTGACCGAGCTCGCACACGGCTACCCGACCGCATACCCGAACCTGGGCGACGGGCGGCCCGCGCGGCTCTTCTCCTCCTACGACCAGCAGACCGTCGACACCCACCTGCGATGGATGCGGGACTACGGCATCGACACGGCGGCGCTGCAACGCTTCAACCCGTTCGGCGACGAGGGACCGACCCGCGACACCATGGCGGTCAAGATCCGCGCCGCGGCCGAGGCCACCGGCCGCAAGTTCTACATCATGTACGACGTGACGGGCTGGACGAACATGCAGTCCGAGCTCAAGACGGACTGGGACACCAAGATGTCCGCGCACACGGCGTCGCCCGCGTACGCGCGGCAGAACGGCCGGCCGGTCGTGTGCCTCTGGGGCTTCGGCTTCGCCGATCCGGGCCGCCCGTTCGCGCCCGGCCCGTGCCTCGAGGTGATCGACTGGTTCAAGGCGCGGGGCTGCTACGTGATCGGCGGCGTGCCGACCTGGTGGCGGCAGGGCATCAACGACTCCCGGCCCGGGTTCGGCGACGTCTACCACGCGTTCCACATGATCTCGCCGTGGATGGTGGGCCGCGCCGCGAGCCCGGCGGACCTGGACTCGTACCACGCCGACGTCAATGTCGGCGACTACGCGGACTGCCAGGCGCTCGGCATCGACTACCAGCCGTGCGTGCTGCCGGGCGACCTGTCGTCCGGGCACCGCCGGCACGGCGACTACTACTGGCGCAGCCTCTACAACATGATCCGGCTCGGTTCCCAGGGCCTCTACGTGTCCATGTTCGACGAGTTCAACGAGGGCAACCAGATCGCCAAGACCGCGCCGACCGCCGCACACGTGCCGGCCGGCACCGGCATCCGGGCGCTGGACGAGGACGGCACCGCCTGCTCCGCCGACTACTACCTGCGCATCACCGCCGACGGCGGCCGGATGCTCAAGGGCCTGCTGGCGCTCACCGCGACCCGGCCGACCCCGCCGACCGTGAACGGCGGCCCCGGCCCTGACCCCACCCGGGACCTGGCCGCCGGCCGCCCGACTGCCGAGAGCGGACACACCCAGGTGTACGGCCCGGGCAACGCGGTCGACGGCAACCCGGGCACCTACTGGGAGAGCACCAACCACGCATTCCCGCAGTGGCTGCAGGTCGACCTCGGCGCGGCAACCGCGGTCACCCGGGTGGTACTCAGGCTGCCGCCGGGCTGGGAGACGCGCACGCAGACGCTGCACATCCAGGGCAGCACGGACGGCGGCGCGTTCACGACGCTGGCGGGCGCCGCCGACCGCACCTTCGACCCGGCCACCGGCAACCGGGCCACGATCGCCTGCGCCGCGACCGCGAGCCGCTACGTGCGGGTGACGTTCACGGCCAACACCGGCTGGCCGGCGGGACAGGCGTCCTCGCTCGAGGCGTACGCGGCATGACTCAGCCTCTGCGGCTTCCATCCTCAGCCGCAGGGGGTGGCGGGCCGGTGTCCTCCGGCGCCGGCCCGTCGCCGTCCCCGGCAACGGGGTCGGTGAGAGCTCGCCTGTTCGCACGGGCGCCTTGAGCGGTAGGGACGTCCGGCCGGCGCTCCGAAGGCGGTACTTCGAACAGTGCCGAGGCGGTGATGGCCCGGCGGAGCGTGTGGTCGCGGACCTCGTCCAGGTCAGGGCGCCGGGATGAGGTCGGCGAGCAGCGCCTCGATCCGGGTCTTGATGTCGTCGCGGATCGGCCGGACCGCGTCGACGCCCTGGCCGGCCGGGTCGTCGAGTCTCCAGTCCTCGTAGCGCTTGCCGGGAAAGATCGGGCAGGCGTCGCCGCAGCCCATCGTGATGATCACGTCAGAGCTTTCGGCGGTCTCCCACTCGAGCCTCTTCGGCCTCTGGTCGGTGATGTCGATGCCGACCTCGGCCATGGCCTCGACCGCGGCCGGGTTGATCGTCTCCGCGGGCGCGGAGCCGGCGGAGCGGACCTCGACCGTGTCGCCGGCGAGGTGGCGCAGCCAGCCGGCGGCCATCTGTGAGCGGCCGGCGTTGTGCACGCAGACGAACAGGACGCTTGGCTTGTCGCTCATAGCTCGATCCTCCACTGTGGCTTCCATCAGGGCGCGGCGGTGCGCTCGGCCGCCAGATGCTCGACCACGACGTCGTCGGCGGCTTGGGCGGCACCCGGGTACAGGGCGAGCAGCAGGCCGACACCGACCAGCAGCCCGACGAACTGGGCGACGATGAACGCGGGTACCGACGCGGGTGCGATGCCGGCGAACGTGTCGGTGAACGCCCGACCGACGGTGACGGCCGGGTTCGCGAAGCTGGTGCTGCTGGTGAACCAGTAGGCCGCGCCGATGTATGCGCCGACCGCCGCCGGAGCGACCGCGGCGCGGCCCGACCCGGCCAGGGCGAAGATCAGCAGGAGCAGCCCGGCGGTGGCGACGACCTCACCCAGCCACAGATGCCCCTCGGCGCGGTCCTTGGTGGAGAACGTGACCGGGGCCAGGTCGAACATCAGGTTCGCCAGGACGGATCCGGCGATCGCCCCGGCGGTCTGCGCCGCGAGGTATCCGGCTAGGTCGGCGCCGGTCAGGCCGGTGCGGGTGCGCCGGCCGAGGAACCAGTCCGCGGCGGACACGACCGGGTTGAAGTGGGCGCCGGACACCGGGCCGAAGGTCAGGATCAGCGCGCCGAGCGCGAACGCGGTGGCGACCGAGTTCTCCAATAGCTGCAGGCCGACGTCGTTGGGGGACAGGGTGCTGGCCATGATGCCGGAGCCGACGACGGCGGTGACCAGCAGTGCGGTGCCGACGAACTCCGCCAGCAGGCGTCGCCACGGTGCGATGGGTTGCATGGAAATGGAACTCCGGTCTGTCGGCGGGCAGGAGGGGAGCGGTCGTCGTTGTGGCGGTCGGCCATCATTGGCGACCCACAGGGCGGATCGGCAGGGATCAGTCGCGGTCGGATGGGGGCGCGACGGCGGGCGCCAGGCGGTCGACGCGTCCGGCGAGGTCGGTGTAGGCGGCCTCGAACGCGGCGTCGGTGCCGACCCGGACGGGGTCGGGAACCGACCAGTGCAGCCGGAGCCGGACGCCGCCCGTGAGGTCTTCGTGGGCGTTGTCGCAGACCGCGATCACCAGATCGCCGTCGTCGACGACGTCCGCGACGTGCGCGGTACCGGCCGGGTCGAGGGCCAGCCCGTGCCGATGGGCGACCTTGACCGCCCGGGGGTGGACCCGGGCGGCGGGTATCGTGCCGGCGGAGGCCACCGGCCCGCCGACCCGGTCGCGCCACAGGGCGGCGGCGAGCTGGGAGCGGGCAGAGTTGTGGGTGCAGACGAACACCACCCGGTCCGCGCCGGCCAGCAGCGGCGGAGCCAGCAGGGCCAGGACGTCGGGTTGCAGCCGCAGGTAGGTACGCCGCCGGTCGCCCTCGGACCGGGTCCGCACGATCAGGCCGGCGTCCTGCAGCACCTTGAGATGGTGGGCGACCAGGTTGGTCGGCATGCCCAGGTCGTGGCCGATCTCCCCGGGTGAGGCGTCCCCGAGGGTGAGTGCGTCGACGATCGCCAGCCGCGCCGGGTCGCCCAGTGCCGCGTGGATACGCGCCCGCACCCGCAGCGGCGAACCATCACCGTTCATTGAGTCAATGATTGCTGACCAATAGCGACGCGTCAAGCCGGCGGCGGTCACCACGCCCGACTCCACCGCGACAGCGCCGTCCGGGCCGCTACACTTCCACCGGTAATCGGCCTGGCCCGGTCCACCGTCTCGCAGCACTTGAAGATCCTCACCGAGGTGCGCTTCGTCCTGGTCGAGCCCGTCGGCACCGCCCGGCACTACCGGATCAACGCCCGCCGCATCGACTGCTTCCCGTCCGCCGCCGACGTCGTGATGGGACACCCCACACCGACGCCGACCCGGAGGCTGCTCATGACTCCCGTCGCGATCCGCACCATGCGCGCCGGGGACGCCGAGCAGGTCCTCGCGATCTACCAGGCCGGCATGGACGCCGGCGACGCCAGCTTCGAGCACACCGCCCCCGACTGGGCGGCGTTCGACGCGAGCAAGCTACCCGACCACCGGTTCGTCGCGGTCGACACCGACGGCACGGTCCTCGGCTGGGCCGCGGTCTCCGCCGTGTCGTCCCGATCCGTCTACGCCGGCGTGGTCGAGCACTCGGTCTATGTCGATCCCGCCGCACAGCGCCGGGGTGTCGGCCGGATGCTGCTCGATGCGTTGATCGCCTCGACCGAGGCGGCCGGCATCTGGACCATCCAGTCCGGGGTCTTCCCGGAGAACACCGCGAGCCTCGCCGCGCACCACGCCGCCGGTTTCCGGATCGTCGGCGTCCGTGAACGCGTCGGCCGCCATCTCGCCCAGGGCAACCGCTGGCGCGACGTGATCTTCATCGAACGCCGCAGCCCTCACGTCAACTGAACCGCCACGGCGGCCGGGCCCTGATGACCACCGGTCCGCCTCGCCCACCCCGGTGCCGGCGGATCAGCTCACCGGCGCGGCCGTCCTCGCCAGCTTCAGTGCGACCGGTACCGACAGCGCATACATCAGCAAGCCGTAGGCCAGCAGCGTCAACACCACCACCGGCCCGGCCGCGGCGGCGACGAACAGCGCCAGCGACAGGTTGCGCACCGCCGTTGTCATCGCGACCGCGCGCCGCGCCGCAGGTGGATCGAACACCGGGACCAGCGCGGGCGACAGGCACGCCAGGACCACGACGGCGATCACGCCGGCCGTCACCCAACCCACCTCGGGCAGCCGCGTCCCGCTCGTGGCCAGGAAGTACAGGACCACGACCGCAAGCAACACGTCCGCCACCCGGCGACTGACCTCGTGCACCCGCTGCGCCACCGCCGGACGCCGGCGGCGCAGCCACATGCCCACCGCGACCGGCACCACCTGACCCGACAACCCACCCGCGACCAGCGCCACACCGCCGGGACCGGCGGGCGCGGGATCGTAGCCGGCGACCCACGCCCACAGCGGCACGCTCAGCAATCCCAACGGCGCGTACACACCCTGCAGCGCCGCCCCGACCGCGAGATCACCCCGCGCATGCAACGTCAGCAACGCACCCGTGCCACCACCCGGCGCGGCCGCGGCCAGCACGATCCCGAACGTGGCGTCCGCGCCGAGACCGGCCAGCGACGCGAGCACCACCGCGAGGCCCGGAATCACCACGACGTTGGCCAGCACCGCCAGCACCGGCACCGCCGGCCGGTCGGCCAGCGCGCGGAAGTCGGCAGCGCGCAACGTGGTGCCGACCGCCAGCATCGAGGCCACCAGCAGGATCGCGAGGGCGGCCGTGCTCACCGGGCCACACGCTGCGCCGGTACGGCCTGCCGGGCGAGAGCCTTCAGCACGTGGGTTGCGTCGCGGCCGACACCGCGCAGGGTGGCCGACGCGAAGCTGCGCTGCCGCTCCAGACCCACATAGCCCAGCCCCGGCACCGTCGACGACACTCCCCCGTGATGCAGTGGCGCACCCGCATCGCCGAGCGCGGCCGTGTCGTCCAGGAACGGCAGGTCCGGCCGGAAACCGGTCGCGAGGATGACCGCGTCGACCCGCTCCCGGGTGCCGTCTGCCCACACCACGCCGTCGCCGTCGAGGCGCGTGAACAGCGGCCGGTGGTCCGGTGTCCCGGCGCGGACGGCGGTGCGGTACCGGCCGTCGTCGATCACCGGCACGCCGCCCTGCACCAGCCGGGGCCCGAGTGCGGAGGTGTCCAGGCCGGTGTGGGCCAGCCACCAGTGGAAGTCCCTGCCCAGGACCCGCTGCCGTTGCCAGCGCAGCCGGTCCCGGGTACTGATGCTGACGGTCGCTACCTGCGCCAACTCGACCGCGATCTGCACCGCCGAGTTCCCGCCACCCACCACCACGACCCGGCGCCCTGCGAACGGCGCGGGTTGCCGGTACTGCGCGGAGTGCAGCACCGTGCCGGTGAACGTGTCCAGGCCCGGCAGCGCCGGGCGGTAGGGGCGGCTGAACCCGCCGCTGGCCGCCACCACCATCCGGGCCCGGACCACCGAGCCGCTGGAAGTCGACACGGCGAAGCCGCCGTCCTCCTCGGCGACCCGGTCCACCCGTTCGTTGCGGCGCACGTCCGCATCCAGGCGCCGGGCGTAGGCGTCGAGGTAGGCGACGACCTCGTCGCGTACCGGGTAGCGCTGCGGATCGCCGGGAAACGCCATGCCGGGCAGCGAGGAGAACCGGGCCGGGGAGAACAGCGTCAGGCTGTCGTAATAGCGGGGCCACGAGCCGCCCGCACCGCCGGAGGCATCGAGCACGACCGGCCGCCAGCCCCAGGCCAGGGCGGCCTGGGCGGTGGCGAGGCCGGCCTGGCCACCACCGATGACGACAACGTCAGCGAGAGTCATACCGGCAATGTATCGTCATATCGCGAGAAGACGAAATGACGTGATGCAGCAGACTGGAACCCGATGACCACGCCCCCGGCCCTCGACGAGCCCACCCAGAACTTCCTCAAAGCCCTCGCCAGCGAGACCCGCCAGCAGATCATGATGCTCTTCGCCGACGGCACACAGCTCACCGTCGGCGAGGTCGCCGACCGCTGCGGCCTCGGCCAGTCCACCACCTCCGAGCAGTTGGCGATCCTGCGCCGCGGCGGCCTCGTCCAGTCCAGCCGCGACGGCAAACTCGTGCGCTACCGTGCCGACCCCACCACCATCACCACACGCCTGACCGAGCTCCAGGGCTACCTGGCGTGCTGCTGCCCTCCACCCGCGGAACCGGACAGCGCCTCGACCTGATCACGCGGACGCCCCGATGCTTCACCTGCGACACCCTCCGCCGGCTCACCCCGGTATCAACGGCCACAGATCGGGCGCCGACACCACGCCGTAACCGCGTCCGGCCCCTCCCGGCCGTCATGGCCGGCACCCCGCCGACGCGGCCGGCCGGCGATGGCGCCCGGCTGGCTCCTCAGCCCTCCTGGCTTCGGCCGGGGACGGCCACACTGAGGGCATGCAACCAACGTGGACCGTCCTGCTGGTCGCGTTCCTCGGCGTCGCCGGCACGCTGGGCGCGACGATCTTCACGCAGATGTGGAGTGCGCGGCGCGAAGATCGTCGGTGGCGCCAGGAGAAGGAGGCCGACGAGCGGCGATGGCGGCGCGAACGGGAGGACCGGAGTGAGCAGTGGCAGCGCGAGGACCGGCTACGCACCAGGCAGCAGCGCCAGGAGGTCTACACCGGATTTCTCCTGGCCGTGGCGACGTGGGCATCCGCTACCTACACGGTGGTGGTCGACCGTCCGGAAAGCGCCGGCCAGCTGACGTCGGAAGAACTCGCTCGGCTCGCCGACCTGGCCGAGCAGGCCGAGACGTCCTGCGTGCCGCTTCGCCTGCAAGGCTCACCGGAGGTCGCCGACGCCTCCGAGGAGGTTTGCCGCATCATGCTCACCTTCATCAAGGCGATCGATGGGCGATCCGTGGACGATCAGCCGGTGGAGCGGACGCTCGAGACGTTTCGGCACGCCACCGGGCTGATGCTCGACCGCACACGCGCCGATCTCGGGATTACCTGACCGGCCTGGATGCACGGGCGATCTCGCAGCCCGGACACGGTTGATCAGATGCGACGTGGGCGGCGTTGCCGTTCGCCGACCTTGCCGGCCTCACCCGGGCAGCTTGGATCCTGCGGCCGGGATCCCCCGGCGGGGATCCCGGCCGGGCGGTCAGCCGATGCTGATCCAGACGTCGTCGATGCTGCCGTGGAACTGGTCGTTGTCCGCGCCCGTGCCCTTGCCGCCGAGGCTCAGCGGCTGGGTCGTGACGACCGCGAGCCCGGCCGGCACCGTCGCGCTGCCCACCTCCTGGTCGTCGACGAGGATCGACAGGTTGGTGCCGGCCCGCCGGCACTCGAGCGTGTGCCACTCCCCGTCGGCGATCGACCGGGCGCCCCTCGCCACGTGGATCGTCGGCTCGGTCTGGTCGCTCATCACGCAGGTCGGCTTGCCGGAGATGCCGTCGACCTGCAGCTTGTACTGGCCGCCCGCGGTCGAGTAGCCCTTCTGCAGGACGTTCTCACCCGAGGAGGTCTCCGCCGGCGAGAGCAGCACCGCCGCGCCGTAGCGCAGGTTCCGGCCGCCCGGGTTCAGGTCCGGGACGTCGTTGGCCCGCAGCACGACCCGGGCGCAGTCGGCGCCGGTGCACTTGGTCGGGAACGCGAGCCCCAGCCCGTCGCCGTGCCGGACGGACTTCAGCGCGCCGCCGTTGACCGCGAGCGTCCTGAGCAGGTGGCCGTTGCCGGAGCCGTCGTCGTAGGTGCCGTCGGCGACGGTGGAGTCGAAGTTGTAGGACGCCACGTACGGCGACGGCGGCGCGGGCGGCGCGGGCGGTACGGGAACGGCCGGGTTCGGGCCGCCGAAGGACGCGTACCGCTTCTGCGCCGATCCGGTCATCGTGGTGAAGTCGCCGCCGGCGCTGAGCAGGCCGTTGGCCGGGTTCGCGGCGAGGGTGCGCACCCCGACGACGCCGTTGCCCTGCGGGGCCCATTCGGTCAGGTTGCCGGCGCCGTCGATCGCCGCGAGCTTGACCCGCGGCACGGAGCCGTCGGTGCAGACGCCCTTGATGCCGTTGTTCGTGGTGGTGCAGGCCTTGTCGAAGTGCCCGCCGACGTAGGTGGTGCCGTTCATCGTGGCGATCGCCTGCGCGTCTCCGTCGAACACCCGGGTCCAGCGGGTCGCGCCGGCGAGGGTGTAGGCGACGGCCCGGCCGCCCAGCCCGCCCAGCGCCGCGTACACGCCGTCGGCGTCGCTGGCGAGGGCGAAGACCTGCGAGACCGGCTTGGGCATGAAGGTGGCGTCCACCGCACCCGTGGTGCCGTCCACCGCGGCGAGCCGCAGCGTCGACCTGACCCCGTTGGTCTTGTGGAACGCGCCGCCGAGGAAGACCCGGTTGCCGGCGACGGCGAGCGCGTTGACGGTGTCGTCGGTGGTCGGCGCCCAGCTGTCCAGCAGCCCGGTGGTGGTGCTGAACGCGGCCAGGTTGGCGCGGGGCATGCCGTCGACGGCGGTGAGCCGGCCGGCAACGTAGAGCCGGCCGTTGGCGACGGCGAGCGCGTTCGGCTGCCCGAGCACGGTGTGCTTGAGCGCGCCGAGGACGCCGGTGTTGGCGTCGATGCTCGCCACGGCGTCGCGCGACATGCCGGCGACCTTGTCGAAGTCCCCTGCGGCGAAGACGGTGTCGCCGTCAACGGCGAGCGCGCGGACGGTGGCGTCGGCACCCGGGTTCCAGTCCAGCAGGGCCCCGGTCCGCGCGTTGAACGCCGCCAGGCGCTGCCGCGCGACGGTCTTGCCGCCGACCAGGGCGCCGGTGAAGGAGCCGCCGGCGTAGACGACGTCGCCGCGGTGTGCGAGCGCGTACACCGCACCGTTGAACGACGGCGACGGCGTGGGCGCCCCGGACACGACCTCGGCGAGGGCGGCGCCACCCACGGCGACGACCACGGTGGCGACGCCGACGGTCACGAACCGGCGTGCGGCGGATTTCAGGCTATTTCGGTTATTACGCACAACGGGAACTAACGGCGCTCGCGCCCAAAGGACGCGAGCACCGGCCGGGCGAATGGATCACGTGGCGCTATGGGGTGACAGGCCTCCCGGTGATCTATATCGATGAACATAAATGATTCTCATGTTTTCCCGCGGAGACTGTGGAATACTTCCGAAAACTGCAACCGAAACTTACGAGGAGAACGCCGTGGCCCGCGTGACCATCGCCGCGATCGCCCGCGAGGCCGGGGTCTCGGTACCCACTGTGTCCCGGGTGCTCAACGGCCGCGCCGACGTGTCGCCGCAGACCCGCGAGATGGTGGAGACCCTGCTCAAGCAGCACGGGTACCGGCGCCGGGCGTCGCGCCAGCAGGCCGGTAAGGCGGCCCTGGTCGACCTGGTCTTCAACGACCTGGACAGCCCCTGGGCGGTGGAGCTGATCCGGGGCGTCGAGGACGTGATGCACTCGTCGGGCGTCGGCACGGTCGTCTCGGCGGTACACCGCAGGTCGGCGGCGACCCGCCAGTGGCTCCAGAACCTCTACGTGCGCGCCTCCGACGGCGTCATCTTCGTGACCTCCGACCTGACCACCCCGGTCTACGCCGAGCTGCAGCGGCTCAACATCCCGGTCGTGGTGATCGACCCGGCCGGCGGCGCGGCGATCGACGTGCCGACGATCGGCGCGACGAACTGGGCGGGCGGCCTGTCGGCGACCCAGCACCTGGTGCAGCTCGGTCACCGCCGGGTCGGCTTCATCGCGGGCCCCAAGAACCTGCTCTGCAGCCGGGCCCGGATGGACGGCTACCGCGCGGGCCTCGAGGCGGCGGGACTCAAGCCGGACGAGGACCTGATCCGCCAGGGCGACTTCCTGTACGACTCGGGCTTCGCGGGCGGCGCCTCCCTGCTCGACATGGCCGAGCCCCCGACGGCGATCTTCGCGTCGAGCGACACGATGGCGCTGGGCGTGCACGAGGCGGCCCGCCGGCGCGGGCTGCGCGTGCCCGACGACCTGAGCGTGGTGGGCTTCGACGACCTTCCGGAGGCGCGGTGGGCGTCGCCGCCGCTCACCACGGTCCGGCAGCCCCTCGCGGAGATGGGCGGCCTGGCGGCCCGGACCATCCTGCGCCTCGCGCAGGGTGAGGAGATCCAGGCACCCCGCATCGAGCTGGCGACGGAACTGATCATCCGCGACAGCAGCCGGGCGCCGCGCCCGTAGATCCCGCCGCAGCGGAATCCACGGGCGGGGCCGCCGCCGTGACCCGGGCTCAGTCCGTGACCGGGGGTGCCGTCTCGGCCGCCCGCTTCAGGTCCGCCGCCTCGGCCGCGTACGGGTTGTAGGTGTACGCCCGGGAGAGCTCACCCGGGATCGTGAAGTACTCGGCCGACAGCTTCGCCGGGTTGGTGGCTATCTCGCCCCGACCCGGGAGGTCGTCGGGGTCGTCCCAGCCCCACGGCGCGTTCGCCGAGTTCGTGCCGCACGAGAAGGTGCCCGTGCCGCAGCCGCCCGAGGCGTCGCCCGCGAACGTGCCCAGGTTGGCGTACAGGTTCGTGTTGTCGCGCTGCGCCCAGAGGCCGCCGGACGCGAAGACGTCGATCAGCTCGTACCGGACGTCCCGGTCGTTGCCGCTGCTCGGGGTCTCGCCCTGCGCCGCCGGGTAGTAGACGAGGCCGTCGCCGTTGATGTTGTACTGCGGGTACGCCTTCAGGCCGTGCCCCTGCACCTCCTGCGCGGTCACCGGGTGCTGGAACGAGTCGTGCGGCGAGGACTGCATCTGCAGGGTGCCGTCCACCGTCTCGCGGCCGCCGGTCCACGTGCTCCCGCTCGGCGTGTACGAGTAGAAGCTCGTGTGCGCGACCGTCACCGCCGAGCGCAGCACCCCGTACGCCGAACCGTCCTTCTGCACCGCGAGCAGCACGCCCTCGCCGTCGTTCTCGTGCTCGGTCTCGAAGAACGGATGGTCCACCCAGTCCCGCGGGTGGAAGAAGAGGTACGTGATGTACCAGTGCGTGCCCGTCTCCGCGACGGAGTAGTAGGCCGCCGCCGAGAACGAGACGTCCGGCTGGGCCGCCCGGTCCCAGTTGTTGCGGCCGTTGAGGTCCCCGTCGAAGTCGACGCGGGTGAGGTAGTCCGACTTGCCGCCCAGCGCATGGCTGCCGGTGGCGTCGACGTCCTGGTAGTGGATCGGCGCCCAGCGCAGCGCCAGTTCGGCCCGGCTGACCGCCGCGCCGGCGGGTGCCGGCGCCACGAGGCCGAGGGAAACCAGCGCCGTGGTCAGCGCGGCCGCGATCCTGCCCTTACCGAGCATGTGTGCTCCCACGTTCCGGAATTGATGGACCGCCGTCAATTTATGAGATCGACAGCGGCCTGTACATGTCCGGAGCGGAAAGCGAGCGTGGCCGCAGGTCGAAGACCTGCGGCCACGCGTCCTGGTATCGCCGGGTCAGTCGCTCGGCTTCTTGAACTCCTCGACCGGCCGGTCCTCCATGTAGTCCGCGACCGTGCGGTACACCGCCGGGTTCACGATGCCGTGCGACATCCGGTCCGGGTGATCGGCCCAGTCGGGGTTCACCAGGTAGCCGGCCACCACGAGCTTCTGGGTGCCGACCACGAGCGCGGCGGTCTTGTCGGCGTCGGTCGTGCCGGTCTTGCCGAAGATCGGGTGGCCGACGACGCTGCGTGCGCTCCGCTCGGTCGCGCCGGCGCAGTTACCGAGCTGCGCCTGGTCCCCCACCGGGCAGCGGGCCGCGTCCAGCGCCCTGCGCGCGACGTCCTTGCTTGTCGCCCGGTTGCACTTGGGCTGGCCGATGTCGCTCTTCTTGCCGTCCTGGGTGTAGATCTGCTGGATCGGCGTCGGCGCGCAGTACCGGCCGTCGCCGGCCAGCGTCGCGTACGCGTTCGCGATGTCGAGCGGCGTCGACGCGGAGACGCCGAGCGTGAACGCGCCCCACTGGTTCGCCGAGGCCTCGTCGTTCGCCATCCTGGCGTCGCTCTCGGACCGGAACTTCACGCCGAACCGCTTCGCCACGTCGACGACCTTCTCGGCGCCGACCTCCTCCTGCAACGGCACGAAGTAGGTGTTCACCGAGCGTCCGAAGCCGGTCCACATGTTGAACGGGCCGACCTCGCTCTTCGAGGCGTTGCCCGGGCAGTAGAAGTGCGTGCCGGGGCAGGCCGCGTCGGAGCTCGGGTCGATGACGTAGCCCGACTTGTACCGCCCCTGCGCATTGATCGTGTGGTCCAGCCCCAGGCCGTTCTCCAGCGCCGCGACCATGGTGAACATCTTGAACACCGAGCCGGCCTGGTAGCCGGTGATGTCGCCGCCACCCGTGATGATCGGGTTGGTGGTGTTCGGATAGGTGCCGCGGATCCCCTTAGCCGCCTTCGCCGGGTCGGACGAGAGCCGGTTCTTCGGGTCGGTCGTGCTGTCCAGCTTGTATTTGCGGTTGGCGGCGAGCGTGCGGACCTTGCCGGAGCCGGGCTCGACGCCGGCCAGCAGCAGCGCGTTGCGGTTGGTGTCGCGGATCAGCTTGGTGATCTCTTTGCGCGCCGCGCTCTGCGCCTTGACGTCCAGCGAGGTGACGACCCGGTAGCCGCCGGTCTTGAGCTGCCGCTCCCGGTCGTACGTGGTCTTGCCGAACGCCTCCTGGGTCAGCCACCAGCGGTAGAAGTAGTCGCAGAAGAAGCCCCAGTTGTTCTTCGCGACCGACACGCAGCCGTTGCCGGGCCGGTTGGTGGTCCGGCCGAGCTTGACGGCCTTGGCCTTGGTGGCCGCGGCCGGGGTCAGGTAGCCGAGGTCGCGCATGTTGTCGATGATGTAGTTGCGCCGGTCCAGCGCCTGCGGGTAGCCGCTGGGCGTCGTCGGGTCGAACGACGTCGGCGCCTTCACCATGCCGGCCAGCAGGGCCGCCTCGGGCACCGTGAGGTCCTTCGGCTTCTTGCCGAAGTAGACCTGGCTGCCGGCGTAGACGCCGTACGCGCCGTTGCCGAACGGCGCGATGTTCAGGTAGCGCTCGAGGACCTGCTGCTTGGTGAGCTCCTTCTCGAGCTGGATCGCGTACTTCATCTCGGAGAGCTTGCGCTCCGGGGTGTCCTTGGTGGCGTCGACCGCCTGCTGGGGTGTCTTCGCCGAGTAGGCCAGGGTCATCCGGACCAGCTGCATCGTGAGCGTCGACGCGCCCTGCCTGCCGCCGCCGTTCTTGTTGTTCACGAACGCGCGGGCGACGCCCTTAAGGTCGACGCCGTTGTGCTTGTAGAACTGGTGGTCCTCGGCGGACACGATCGCGTTCTGCATGTTCACCGAGATGTCCTTGAGCGGCACGTCGCTGCGGAACTCGTCGTACATGACCGCGAGCTGGGTCTTGTTGTCCGACGCGAACACCCGCGTCACCTGCGGCGCGCTCTGCTGCGAGAGCTGGCTCGGCAGCTCACCGAACGTCTCCGATCCGGCCTTCGCCGCCAGCCCCGACATGGCGACGGCCGGGAACGACGCAGCGGCCACCACGACGCCGGCCAGCAGGCCGCAGATCAGCAGCGATCCGGCGCTGGCCAACTTGTTGCGATCACGGGAAGACGTTGGAGAAGTCACCCGAATCAGGTTAGTCACGAAGATCCAGGCCCGCCTCTCAGAGCTGGTCCTCCAGTGTGCCTACATTGTCGGCCGCGGCCGCCGCCGGGATGCGCGCCTTCGCCGCCGCGTCGCCGTAGAGGGCCCAGCGGAGGAACTCCGTCGAGGTGCCGACGGTCGCGGTGAAGTCCGGCGCCTTCGTGACATGCCCGCCCTCGGTGATCGACAGCATCGCGCGTGACCAGGGAACGGCCGCGAAGACCGCGTGTCCGGCCCGGTGGGTGACGGTGTTGTCCCTGCGCCCGTGCACGAAGAGCAGCGCCGCCGGCGGGCCGGTGAACGGCACGCCCTGGAAGTCGGTGCCGTTGAACACGACGCCCGCTTTGAGACGTTCGTCACGGTAGGCACTGAACAACCCGACCGTGGTGATTCCCCCGCCCGAGTGACCCGCGGCGGCGAGCCGGTCCGGGTCGATGATCGCGCCGAGCGGGCCGCCGTGCGCCAGCAGCGAGTCGATCACGGACGATGCGTCGGCGGGCTGGTTGACGATGTCCCCCGCGTCGAAGTCCGCGGCCCCGTAGGAGGTCCTCGGATACGTGGGCCCGGCCACGACGAAGCCGGCACCGGCCCACCGCGCCAGAATGGCCACATAGTCGTCCGGCCGCGAGGTGAGGCCGTGGCTGAACAACACGAGCGGGAAGCGGCCGGCGGCGGGCGCCGCGTCCTCGACCGGATGCGGGGTGTCCGACGCGGCTCCCGTCGCCGGGTACCAGACCGTGGTGGGCAGCGCGCGGTCCGATCCGCGCTGGAACCGCAGCACCTGCCGGCCGACCGCGTACGCGGCGGGCGCGCTGCCCGGCACCGGCGTGTACGGCGCGCTCACGTCCCGCGGCGCCAGCGACGACGCGGCGGTCGAGGCCAGGATGGGCGCGGCCGAGGCCGACGCCGGGGCGGAAACGGCCGGGGAGGCCGAGGGCGACGCGCCGCCGGCGACGGGCCGCGTCGGCGCCGTGCAGGCGGTCAGCGCCCCGGTCCCGGCGGTCGCGGCCAGGCCCACGATCAGAGTCCGTCTACGCATGGTGACCATCTTGCGTCACCGGACCCGAGTTGACCTTGAGGAAGGCCCGAGCTGAAGATCACACAAGGTCACCGCCGTCGGCAACATCACAGGATCCGGTGATCGCGGCGCCGCCTTTTGATCATCATCCCCACGCCGAGCGCGCCGGCGAGCAGGACCGCCGCGCCGGCGACGACCAGCGGGGCCCGCCTCGGCGGCGGCCCCGGGCCGGCCGGCGGTGCGGCCTCGCTGGTGCCACCGCACAGGCAGTAACCGGAGGCGTCGACACCGGTGGTGACGACCTCCGCGCCGGGAGCGACGAGCTCCACCTGCGGGCCGCGCACCGAGAAGGCCGCGATCGACCCCCGGCGGTCGACGGCGCCGACGGTCAGCACCTCCGGATACCGGCCCGGGTACTCGGTGCGGTCGGCCTCGCTCTTGTTGCCCACCGCGGCGACCAGGACGACGTCGGCGGACGACGCCGCCCGGATGGCGTCGTGCAGGGTGTCGTCGTCCGCCGTGCCGAACGACATGTTGATCACGTCGGCGTCGTGTTCGACGGCGAACGCGATGGCCTTCACGATCGAGTCGCTGGTCGCGAGGAAGTTGATCGGCGCCTCGATCGGCAGGATCTTCGCCGCCGGGGCGATGCCCAGGACGCCGCCGCGGCGGCCGGCGTGGCCCACGCACCGGACAGGACGAGCGCCAGCGCCGACGCGACCAGCGCGCGGCCCGTACCCATGGAGCGGGTCACCGGTCCAGGCCGATGACGCCGGGGCCGGGGCCGTGCTCGGGCTCGGCCGTGTCGGGGGCGATCACCGGTGCCACGCCCACGGGAACGCCCCACCGCTGGTCCACCGCGCCGGCCGGCGCCTCGCCACCGCCGTCGCCGGTACCCGCGCCGCGGCCCGCGCCACCCAGGGCCGGCACGGGCGCGGCCCGGCCGATGCCGCCCCCGGGCCCGGCCGCGCCGATCACCGCGCCGGAGGGCAGCGGCCGGCGGGCGCCGGACGCCCCGCGCAATGCCACGCCGGAACCCCGGGCGGCCGCTCCCGGGCCACCGAGGCCGCCGGCGACTCCCGGCGCCCCGGCCCGTCCGATCGCGGCGGCGTTCGACGGCAGGCCGAGCCCGGCACCGATCACCAGTCCGGGCGGGGCCACGCCGGAAACCTGCGCACCCGGTGTCACCGGCGGCGGGAGGGCAGCGCCGCCGGCACCGGCCGCCGGCGGGGGCGGCGCCTGAGCGACACCGGCCAGCCCGGGGCCCGGCCCGGGCGCCGGTCCCGGGACGGCGGACGGCGCCGGCGGGTCGTGCGGCACCGCGACCGGCCTCGGTACGGCCCGCAACGTGCCGCCGGCCGGCCCGCCGCCGGCAGAGGCGCCGGGGCCCGCCTCCTCCGGCAGCCCGTCTGCCCGGACGGTCGCGTCGGACTGCAACAGGTAGAGCGCCGGGGCCCGTATCTGCGTGCCGTGCTCGCCGATCGCCGCCTCGGCCTCGCGCATGGCCTGACGGGCGCGTTCGTCATACCCGTCCTCGGCGTGGTCGAGCAAGCGCGGGATGAGATCGTCGCTGACCACGGCGCGTTCCGCCGCGAGCGGCCGGATGGTGGCCTGCGCCGCGCCGATGGCGTCGAACACCCCTTGCAGGCCCACGCGGGTGTCCTCCGCGCGGGTCAGCGTCTGGTCCAGAGACGCGGCGAGCAGATCTAGCTGCCTCATGAAGACCCGCGCGGACGCGTTGCTCTCCGGCGGCCACACCTCGGCCAGATCCGCGCGGGCGGCGAGCAGCCGGCGATGCTGGTCGCGGCACGCGGTCGCCAGGTTCAGCCAGCTCAGCACCCGGTCCGCGCCGGCGCAGGCGTTCTCGGGCTGGATCATCGACCAGATCGCCGGGAGGTTGTAGGCGTTCCAGTCCGCACCGCCGCCGGCCATCAGAAGGCCTTCCCGCCGGGCGGCGCGGCGCCGGCCAGGGCCGCGTCCGCCTGCGCGACTGCGCCCCGCAACAGCCCGTCGACACGCCGCTGCGCCTCCGCCGACGCCAGGTCGACCGAGGCGAACTCACGGGCGATCCGCTCGGCGACATCGGCGAAGACGACCGCGGCCCGCCGGTACGCGCGCAGGTTCGCCTCGGTGTCGGCGAGCGCCCGCGCGTAACGGTTCTTGACCTCGAGCACGGTGCCGCCCGGTATCGACGCCCCGAAGACCACCCCGTGCCGGTGCAGGTCGGCGCCGCGCTCGGCGAGCGCCGCGAAGCCGCTGTCCGCCTCCAGGCGCAGGCCCTTCGCGAACTCGCCCACCTGGGCGGTCCCGACTTCCACGCCGTGAGGCATGCCGCCCTCCCCGCCGCCGGATCCGAGCCGGATCACCATGTCGGCGGCCGCCGGGCCTACCCGGCCGGCCGCTGACGCTACGTACGACACGGACGCCGGGCGGCCGCGGTTCAACCGGGGTGGCGGGCGACGGGGGCGGCGGGCGGCGGCATACGCTGCGATCATGACCTCCAGGCCGGTAAGGATCGGGCTGCAGCTCCAGCCCCAGCACGCGGACTACGCCACCATTCGCCGGACGGCGGCCGAGGCCGAGGAACTCGGCGTCGACGTCCTGTTCAACTGGGACCACTTCTTCCCGCTCAGCGGTGAACCGGATGGTCTGCACTTCGAGTGCTGGACCATGCTCGCCGCCTGGGCCGAATCCACCTCCCGCGTCGAGATCGGCGCCCTGGTTACCTGCAACAGCTATCGCAACCCGGAACTCCTGGCGGACATGGCCCGCACCGTCGACCACATCAGCGACGGCCGCCTCATCCTCGGCATCGGCTCCGGCTGGTTCGAACGCGACTACACCGAGTACGGCTACGACTTCGGCACCGCCGGCGGCCGCCTCGACGACCTCGCCGGGGCACTCCCCCGCATCGAGTCTCGCCTGGCCAAGCTCAACCCGCCGCCCACCCGCAAGATCCCGGTCCTGATTGGCGGCGGCGGCGAGAAGAAGACCCTGCGCCTCACCGCCAGACACGCCGACATCTGGCACAGCTTCTCCGACACCGACACCCTGCGGCGCAAGGTCGGCATCCTCGGCGAGCACTGCGCCGCCGTCGGCCGCGACCCCGCCGAGATCGAGATCTCGGTGATGGGCAAGGCCGACAGCCGCGACAAGATGTACGAGATCGGCGCCCGCCTCTTCACGGTCCACGCCGGCGGGCCCGCACCCGACCTGTCGGAACTCCGCGAATTCCTGACCTGGCGCGACAAGCTCAACGCATGACCCTCCCGGCAGGGAATCGGTCACCCTCAAAGATCGATTCCCTGCCCGGGTACGGCCACGCGACGTTCGCTGGAAGAATCTGGAGCGCGCCACCGTGAAGTACACCGTCTCGATCGAGATCGCCCTGCCGAGGGAGAGGGTGGTCCAGCTGCTGGCAGACCCGGCACATCTTCCGAAATGGCTGCGGGGCCTGGTGCTGCACGAGCCGCTCAGTGGCACACACGGGCAGGTCGGCACCACGTCGCGAGTCGTGCTGCAGATGGGCAAGCAGAAGATCGAGTGCACCGAGACCATCACCCGCCGGGAACCGGTGGACCTGCACGAGATCCCGAGGGCAGCCGTCGTTCATTTCGACCGCGAGATCGTCGGCGAGGGCATGTGGAGCGCCGTGCGCGATCGGCTGACCGAGGCCGGGCCGCAGAGGACGCTCTGGCAGAGTGAGAATGAGTACCGGTTCAGCGGCTTGCTGATGCGGCTGGTGGGGCTCTTGATGCCCGGCGCCTTCCGCAAGCAGTCGCGACAGCACATGCAGGATTTCAAGGCTTTCGCCGAGCAGGGACAAGACGTCCGCGACGCAACGGGCTGATCATCGCGAACGCGGACTTCGAGAGTTCGCCGACGCCGTGGGGGAAGATAACGGCGTGCGTCACTACGTGGCAGACCTGCAGTCTCCGGCCGGTGCCCGGGGCACGGTCGCCGCCTATGGGCATTACGGCCGGCCGGTACTGGTGTTTCCGGCCGAGAACGGGCACGCGCGCCAGTTCGCCGACCGGGGCATGGTGTCGGCGGTCGATCACCTGATCGACGCGGGCCGGATCAAGCTCTACTGCGTCGACTCGTTCGACGCGGGGACCTGGTCGGCGGCCGACCTTCCGCTCGAGGAGCGCGCGCACCGGCACGGGGCGTATGAATCGTGGATCCTCGACGCAGTGGTCCCGCACCTCCGGGCCGACAGCGGCGACGCCGCCGAGATCATGACGACCGGCTGCTCGTTGGGCGCGTTTCACGCCCTCAACTTCGCCCTCAAGAGGGCCGACCTGTTCCCGCTGGCGCTCTGCCTCTCCGGCAACTACGACCCCACGACCTGGCACGGATGGGGCGAGCACGGAGACGCGGTCTACTTCAACAATCCCGCCGCGTACGTCGCGAACCTGCACGGCGAGCATCTCCGCTGGCTGCGCTCGCGGCTCTCGGTCCTGCTCGTGTGCGGCCAGGGCCGATGGGAGGACACCACCGGGTCCCTGGAGTCGACACGGCGGATGGCGGAGCTGCTGACGGCCAAGGGCGTACGCCATGAATTGGACCTCTGGGGTTTCGACGTCCCGCACGACTGGCCGTCGTGGTGCGCCCAACTGGCCCATCACCTGCCCAGGTTCTGCTAGCCGCGGGCCGGATGGCGGCGTTCGATCGGAGTCGATTCCCGTCGCCGGATCGCCGTGACATGGGCGACACCCGGCCGTCGGCATTGGCCCGGCGAACTCCTCATCTCCCGCCCGTGGCGACCGAAATTCCGAGCATCGGGCGGCGGCCGGGAAGGCCCGGCGCCCTTCGACGTAGCGGCGGCAGCCTCGGCGAGGAGATGTCAGTGGCCTGGGACTGGTTGAAGCGCATGGGCGTCGTGGTGGCCGACGTGGAGCCGGCCGAGCCCGAGGATGACTCTCTCGACACGGCGCTGTGCCCTCGTGGCAGCGAAGCCACGCTGATCGTCACCATGGCCGACGAACCCGAGCCGGTGGTGATGCACACGCGGGTCGCCATCGTCGACGGCGAACGCATCGTGCTCGCCAACACGCGCGGCGCCGCGAAGCCCGACGATGAAGCGGTCGTCACCATGCAGTGGGCCGTCGACTCCGGGGTACGCCGGGTGCCGGTGAGGGTGGAGTCGGCCAGCGAGAACACCTGGACGGTGCTGGCGCTCGGGGATGTCATCCACCAGCAGCGGCGCCGGTGGATCCGGGTGCGCACCACGCTGCGGGTGGCCACCCGCCTGCCGGAGAAGGACGACTGGGTCGACGGGCTGACCGCCAACCTGTCCGCCGGCGGCATGGCCGCGAACCTCGGTTCCAGGCCCGAAGGGTTGGTCGCCGGGATCAAGCTGGAGATCAACCTGGACCTGCCGGACGAACCCCTCACCCTCGCCGCCGTGGTGACCGACGTCGTCGACGACGAGGACGGGGAGGGCTGCACCGTGCGGATGGACTTCTCCGATGTCGAGGAGGCGCACCGCGAACGAATCGCCGCGCACGTGTCCAGGCTGCAGCGCGAGGAGCTGGCCCGGCGCCGCAAGCAGGGCACGGACTAGCGGTGACGGCCGGGGACGGCCGTACGCGATGATCGGACGATGACCGAGTTCTGGACCGCGCTGGGCCTGCCGGGTCTTGCCGATGTGCACACACACTTCCTGCCCGAGCGGATGCAACGGCGGGTCTGGGCCCACTTCGACGAGGCCGGGCCACTGATCGGCCGGCCCTGGCCGATCCGCTACCGCGGCACGCAGGCCGAGCGGGTCGCCGAACTCGGCCGGCTCGGCGTGCGGATCTTCTCCGCGCTCGCGTACGCGCACCGCCCCGGCATGGCCGCCGACCTCAACGCCTGGACGCTCGGGTTCGCCGAGCGCACGCCGGGCTGCCTGCCGAGCGCCACGTTCTTCCCCGAGCCGTCCGCCACCGCCGACGTGCGGGCGGCGCTGGAGCGCGGCGCCCGGATCTTCAAGCTGCACCTGCAGGTCGGCGGCTTCGACCCCCGCGACGAACTGCTCGACGAGGCGTGGGGGCTGCTCGCCGACGCCGGTGCCCCCGTCGTCGTGCACGCCGGCTCCGGGCCGGTGGCGAGCGGCTTCACCGGACCCGGCCCGATCGGCGGCGTGCTGGCGCGCCACCCCCGCCTCACCATGCTCACCGCGCACCTCGGCGCCCCCGAGTACGCGGGCTTCGTCGACCTCGCCGAGCGCTACGAGAACGTCGGGCTGGACACGACCATGGCGTTCACCGACTTCTTCGCGCAGTTCGCGCCGTTCCCGCCGGACCTGCTGCCCCGGCTGCGGGACCTTGGCCTGGCCGGCAGGGTCCTGCTGGGCAGCGACTTCCCCAACATCCCCTACCCGTACGAACACCAGCTCGACTCGCTGGCCCGGCTCGGCCTCGGCGACGAGTGGCTGCGGGCGGTCTGCTGGCACAACGCCACCCGCCTGCTCCGCGACTGGCCGCTTTCGGTGGCCGATCGCGCGTAGATGCACGTCGAGCGTGCGCGGTTGTGCCACGATCACATAGATCAAGTCCGAGCGACGGTAGAGGTGTGCGATGAAGAAGGCCATCGGCTGGATCGTGCTGATCCTGCTCATCTTCTACATCGGCACGAACCCCGGGCCCGCGGCGGACATCGCCAAGGGCATCGGCGAGGGCATCGCGGA
The DNA here is from genome assembly GCF_040648555.1 of Actinoplanes sp. NPDC049118. Classification (NCBI taxonomy): domain Bacteria; kingdom Bacillati; phylum Actinomycetota; class Actinomycetes; order Micromonosporales; family Micromonosporaceae; genus Actinoplanes; species Actinoplanes sp. NPDC049118. Next base: position 380,175 of record NZ_JBEZDY010000001.1, on the reverse strand, counting down.
GGCGTTCCGCAACATCGGTGTGTTCTTCTCCGAACTGGCCGACTGAGCCCGGTCGGCATGCACGTCGTCTGCGTCGGCCTCGCCACCGTCGATCTGGTGCAGCGGGTCGAGCGGATGCCCGGCGTGGACGAGAAGGCCGAGGCGCTCGCCGCCGACGTCGCCGCGGGCGGCCCGGCCACCAACGCCGCGGTCACCGCGGCCGCCCTCGGCGCGACGGTCACGCTGGTCACGGCGGTCGGTGCGCACCCGCTGGGCGGGCTCATCCGCGCCGACCTCGCGGCCTGCGGGGTGTCGCTGCTCGACGCCGCGCCGCGCGCCACCGCGCCGCCGCCGGTCTCCGCCGTCACCGTCCTGCAGGCCACCGGCCAGCGCACGATCGTGAGCCGCAACGCCCGCGGCGCCGACGTCGCCGCTCCCCCGGGGCTCGCCGAGGTGCTCGGGTCCGCCGACATCGTGCTGGTCGACGGCCACCACCCCGCCCTGGCCCGGGCCGCCGCGGCCGGCGGGCGTCCCCTGCTGGTCGACGCCGGCACCTGGCGGCCGGTCTTCGCGGACCTGCTGGGCGCCGCCGACGTGGTCGCCGCCTCGGCGGCCTTCCGGATGCCCGTCGCCGCGGCGGCGCCGGCGGGACCGGCTGGCGCCGCCGCGGCGACCCGGGATGCCCTGCGCGCCGCCGGCGTGCGGCGCGGTGCGATCACCCGCGGGCCGGATCCGATCGCCTGGTGGTCCGGCGACCGGGACGGTGAGCTGCCCGTGCCGAGCGTGCCGGCCGTCGACACGGCGGGCGCCGGCGACGCCTTCCACGGCGCGCTCGCGGTCGCCCTGGCCCGCGACCCCGACCTGCTGGGCGCCCTGCGCTACGCGGTGCGCATCGCGGGGATCCGGGTGCGGCACGCGGGCCCGCGCGCGTGGCTCGACGCCGTCCGAAGTTGACGGACACGGCTCTGGGCACGCTCCCAGGGCCCCGGGTGATCTCTAGGATGAACGAACGACCTCAGGCGGCCCGTTCGACATCCCTCCGGAAAGGACGTTCGACATGGCACCCGACACTATCGTGCTCGTACACGGATTCTGGGTCACCCCGCGGAGCTGGGAGAACTGGATCACCCACTACGAGAGCAAGGGTCTGCGCGTCATCGCCCCGGGCTACCCCGGCTTCGAGGTCGAGGTGGAGTCGCTCAACGCCGACGACACACCGATCCTGGACCTCACCGTGCCGAAGATCATCGCCCACTACGAGGAGGTGATCCGCGGGCTCGACGCCCCGCCGATCATCATCGGCCACTCGGCCGGCGGCGCCTTCACCCAGATCCTGCTCGACCACGGCCTCGGCGCGGCCGGCGTGGCGATGAACTCCGCGCCGACCGAGGGCGTACGCGTGGTGCCGCTCTCGCAGGTGAAGTCGACGTTCCCGGTGCTCAAGAGCCCGGCGAACCGGCACAAGGCCGTGCCGCTCACCTTCGAACAGTGGCAGTACGCCTTCACCAACACGTTCACCGAGGAGGACGGCCGCGCCCTCTACGAGCGGTACGCGATCCCGGCCAACGGCGGCATCCTGTGGGGCAGCGTGCTTGCCAACTTCCAGCCGGGTCACCAGGACACCTGGGTCGACTACCACAACGACGCCCGGGCGCCGCTGCTGTTCGTCTCCGGCTCCGAGGACCACATCATGCCGCCGGCGGTGCAGGAGTCGAACCTGCGGCACTACAAGTCCGCCACCGTCACCGAGCGCAGGGAGTACCAGGGCTACGCACACCTGCTGCCGGCGCAGAAGGGCTGGGAACAGATCGCCGACGAGGTCCTCGACTGGGCGCTGCGGCACGCCCGATGACCGAGCCGCGGATCACCCACATCGGCGGTCCCACGACCCTGATCGAGACGGAGGGCTGGCGGATACTCACCGATCCGACGTTCGACGCCCCGGGCCGGACCTACGGGTTCGGGTGGGGAACGGCGTCGCGCAAGCTGACCGGCCCGGCGGTGCCGGCGGAGTCGCTCGGAACCGTCGACGCGGTGCTGCTGACCCACGACCAGCACGCCGACAACCTCGACGACGCCGGCCGCGCGCTGCTGCCGGCGGCGGGCCGGGTGATCACGACGGTGTCCGGCGCCCGCCGCCTGGCACTCGGGGCCACCGGGTTGGCGCCGTGGGGCACGACGCGACTCTCGGCGCCCGGCAGGCCGGACATCGCGATCACCGCCACGCCGTGCCGGCACGGGCCGCCGCTGAGCCGGCCGATCGTCGGCGAGGTGACCGGCTTCGTGCTGAGCTGGGCGGGCCAGCGCAACGGCCCGCTCTGGATCACCGGTGACACGGTGCTCTACGACGGCGTCCGGCAGGTGGCCGGGCGCTTCGACATCGGCACGACGATCCTGCACCTGGGCGCGGTCAGGTTCGGCCTGACCGGCCCGCTGCACTACACGATGACGGCCGAACACGGCGCGGAGCTGTGCCGGCTCGTCGGGGCGAGCACGGTCCTGCCCGTGCACTACGAGGGCTGGGGGCACTTCAGCCAGGGCCGTACGGCGATCGAGGCGGCCTTCGCGGGCGCCCCGCCCGCCGTACGGGAGAGCCTGCGCTGGCTGACCCCCGGCGAGGCCACGGCCGTCACCGTCTGACGGCGGCGGGACCCGGCGGCCGGAGCCGACGGGTCCCGCCGTACCCGTCGAGGGCCGCGGGGGCCGCGGTCAGTGCGCCCGGCGGTGGCGCCGCCGGCGGGTCGCCAGCACGGTGCCCGCGCCGGCGGCGACGAGCAGCGCGCCGGCCGCGGCCAGGCTCGCCGTCGCGGCACCCGTGACGGGCAGGCCGGTACCCGGCTCGCCGGCGCTCGTGCCGGTGGGCGCGGGCGTGCCGGACGGCTTGCCCGCGAAGACGATCACGGTGCTGGTCCGCAGGTCGCCGCCGAGGGACTGGGTCTGGAAGCCGATGGTGTAACGGGTGCCCCAGTACTTGTCGCCGGCCTTGGTGGGCAGGACGAACTCCAGGTCCAGGTCCTGACCGGGCTCCACCGGTTGCTTGATCTCGCAGGTCAGCGAGCCGGGGTCGCCGAAGCAGTCGGAGGGCACGTTCACCAGGTCGCCCCCGCCGTACCAGTCGCCGTCGACGGAGGCGCGGATGGCGAAGTCGTCGACGCTCTGGTCGCCGCCGTGGTGCACCCGGACCGTGACCCGGGCGGGCCGGCCCGGCACGACGGGTGCGGCCGGGGCGGTCGCCTTGATGAAGCTCGCGCCGGGGCCGGCGACCCGTGACGTCGCGGTGACCGTGTTGTCGGCCGGGTTCGTCTCGGCGCCGTCGGAGAGCACCTCCGCCCGCGCGGTCAGCACGGTGCCGACCGGCAGCGACTGCGCGGCGCGGGCGCGCACGGTCCACTCCCGGCCGCCCGGGTGCCCGTCGGTGCCGCCGGGGTCGACGATGCAGGTGACCACGGTGGCGCCGGAGCCGGCCGTGCACGGCCCGGACCCGCCGCCGTCCTCGAACGTCAGGCCGTCCGGCAGGGTGAGCACGATCCGCACGCCGGTCGGCGACGGCGGCCCCGGCACGACGGTGGTGAGCACGTAGTCGGCCAGCTCGCCCGGCGTCACCTCGGCCGGCGCGGCGAAGTGGGCGCTGAGGTCGACCGGCACCGGCGCGGCCGCGGCCGGCGCCGCCGGCACCGCGAGCGCCGCCCCCGCGGCCAAAAGCGCGAATGTCAGGTTGAAACGCCACCGTCCCGTCATGGGCGGCAGTATGCCCCATCGATCGCGCCGCCGCGGCCCGGGTGGTCGTCTCCGCCGGGGTCGTGAATTTCGTCGTCGGCGTCATACCGGCGCAACATGATGACGACGGGATTACCGTCCAGTAGCAAAATTAACAGAGTATTTACATGCCTCGATTAACGAGGCCGCCGGACTCGTCCACAACGCGCGGGTCGACCCCGCCCCGCCCTTCCGGGCGACGACGCGATCCCTTCCACCGTAGGGAGCCCCGGAATGCGAAACCCCGTCATGCGCCTGCTGGGCGCACTCACCCTGACCGCCGCGCTGGTCGCCGCCCCCGCACCCGCCCTGGCCGCCAACCCGTACGAGCGCGGACCCGCACCGACCGTGGCCAGCATCGAGGCCGGCCGCGGCCACTTCGCCATCGCACAGCTCACCGTGGCGCGCTCGAGCGTCTCGGGCTTCGGCGGCGGCACCGTCTACTACCCGACCAGCACGACCGACGGCACGTTCGGCGCGGTAGCGATCTCACCCGGCTTCACGGCGTCGCAGTCCAGCGTCGCCTGGTACGGCCCGCGCCTGGCCTCGCAGGGCTTCGTGGTCATCACGATCGACACCCGCAGCACCCTCGACCAGCCGGACAGCCGCGGCACGCAGCTGCTGGCCGCGCTCGACTACCTGACCAACACGAGTTCGGTGCGGACCCGCATCGACGCGACCCGGCTCGGCGTCATGGGCCACTCGATGGGCGGCGGCGGCAGCCTGTCCGCGTCCCGGACCCGGCCGGGCCTGCAGGCGGCGATCCCGCTCACCCCGTGGCACGGCACCAAGAACTGGTCCTCGGTCACCGTACCGACGCTGATCATCGGCGCCGAGAACGACACGGTCGCCTCGGTGACCTCGCACGCCGAACCGTTCTACACCAGCCTGCCCGGCACCCTGGACAAGGCGTACCTCGAGCTCAACAACGCCTCGCACTCGGCGCCGACCTCGACGAACGTGACCGTCGCCAAGTACAGCATCTCGTGGCTCAAGCGCTTCATCGACAACGACACCCGCTACGAGCAGTTCCTCTGCCCGGCACCCAGCGGCTCGGCCATCCAGGAGTACCGCGACACCTGCCCGCACTCCTAGCGATCCGAACGGGGCTCACCACCGGTCGCATCCGGTGGTGAGCCACCCGTCCAGACGAAGCGGACGTCCGGTGCCTTCTCCTCGTTGCCGGACCCGTCCGTCGCCTCGGCCACGGCGAAGCCGTGGCGCAGGTAGAACCGCTGCGCCCCGGTGTTGGCCGCGAACGTCCAGAGCTGAAGTCCCGCCGGCCGGCGGGACTTCGCGAGCTCGATGAGGCGCGAACCCAGCCCCCGGCCGGTCAGGCCGGGCGCGACGTAGAGCTGGTCGACCCAGCCGCCGTCGAGCACCAGCACCGCAAGCGGTTCGCCGCCGGCGCCGTCCAGCAGCCATACCTCGCGTTCGGCCAGGACCACCGTGGCGACCCACTCGCGGACCTCGGCATCCGGGTGCACCGAGGGCGGTATCGCGTCCGCGGCGGCCCGGCGTGCGCGGATGAGCAGGTCCGCGACCGCCGGGGCGTCGCCGGGACCGGCCCGGCGAGCCGTCGGCTCCGACCGTTGTGCGTGCTGCGGATTCATCGCCGCATCATCCGCACCCGCGCGGCGCCACGCAACGGGGTTTCCGGCGGTACCGGCTACTCGGCGATCCGGACCAGGTTCTTGCCGAAGCCGTCGCCGCGCAGCATGGCCAGGAAGGCCTCCGGTGCCTGCGACAGCCCTTCGAAGATCGTTTCCTGGTTCTTGATGCTGCCGTCCGCGATCCACGGCGCCATGTCCGCGATGAAGGCCTCGCGCAGGTCGCTGTGGTCGCTCACCAGCATGCCGCGCATCGTCAGGCGCTTGCCGATGAGCATGGCCAGGTTGCGCGGCGCCGGGGTCGGCGCGGTGGCGTTGTAGACGCTGATCATGCCGCAGACGGTGATCCGGCCGTGCACGTTCAGCGCCGAGATGGCCGCCTCCAGGTGGTCGCCGCCGACGTTGTCGAAGTAGACGTCGATGCCGTCCGGCGCGGCCCGCTCGAGCTGCTCGCCGACCGGGCCGTCGTGGTAGTCGAACGCCGCGTCGAAGCCCAGCTCGTCCTTCAGGTACGCGACCTTCGCCGCGGAGCCGGCGCTGCCGATGACCCGGGCGGCGCCCTTGAGCCGCGCCAGCTGGCCGACGACCTGGCCGACCGCGCCGGCGGCGCTGGAGACGAAGACGACGTCGCCCGGCTTGAACTCCGCCGTGCGCAGCAGCCCCGCGTACGCGGTGAGCCCGGTCATGCCGAGCACCCCGAGGTACGCGCCGAGCGGGGCGGCCGACGGGTCCACCTTGGCGACGGAGCGCGCCTTGACCAGGGCGTACTCGCGCCAGCCGAGCCCGTGAAGGACGATGTCACCGGGCTTGAGGTCGTCCGCGGCCGACTCGACGACCTCGCCGATCGCGCCGCCCTCGAGGGCGTGGCCGACCTGGTACGGAGGCACGTACGACTTGCGGTCGTCCATCCGGCCGCGCATGTACGGGTCGACGCTCATCAGGAGGTTGCGCACCAGCACCTCGCCCGGAGCGGGGTCGCCCAGGTCGGCGTGGGCGATCTCGAACGTCTCAGCGGTGGGCCAGCCCTGCGGACGGGCCGCGAGGCGGATCTCGGTCGATCGGATGGACACGGGCACTCCCGGTGATCGCGAATGTATACACTGCGCACATTAGGAAGGCGGTGTGTGCAGTGTCAACATCACCCGCGGGTCGGTCGTATCACCATGGCGATCTGCGGGCGGCGCTGCTCGACGCCGCGCTCGGGTTGCTCGACGACGACGAGGCGTTCTCGCTGCGCGCGGTGGCGCGCCGGGCCGGTGTCTCGCCCAACGCGCCCTACCGGCACTACGAGGACAAGGAAGCCCTGCTCTCGGCCCTGGCGGGGTGCGGCTTCGACCGGCTGGCGGACCGCCTGGAGGCGTCCGCGGACCTGGCGGGCATGGCCCGGGTCTACGTGGCGTTCGCGCTGGAGCACCCCGGGCTGTTCCGGCTGATGTACGGCCGCCCGACCGCCAACGCGGCGTGGGCGCGCACGGCGGAGATCCTGGCGAGCCGGGTCGCCACCCCGGCCCTGCAGGTGGGCGCGTGGGCGCTGGTGCACGGCCTGGCGGTCCTGCTGCTCGACGGCAAGCTGGAGTGCAGCGACCCGGACGCGCTGGTCAGGACGACGGTGGCCGCCGTCCTGACCCCCGCGGTGGGTACCTAGACCGTCCGGGCGAGGCGGTCGGCCAGCAGCTTGGCGAAGCGGGCCGGGTCGGCCAGGTCGCCGCCCTCGGCAAGCAGCGCCGTGCCGTAGAGCAGCTCCGCCGTCTCCGGCAGGTTCGGGTCGTCGGCCCGCTGCTCGTGCGCCGCCCGCAGCCCGCTCACCAGCGGGTGCTCCGGGTTCAGCTCGAGGATCCGCTTGACCGGCGGGACCTCCTGGCCCATCGCCCGGTACATCTTCTCCAGGGTCGGCGTGATGTCGTCGGCGTCGCCGACCAGGCAGGCCGGCGAGGTGGTCAGCCGGGTGGAGAGCCGGACCTCCTTGACCTCGTCGGTGAGCGTCTCGCCGAGCCAGGTGAGCAGCGGGGCGAACTCGCCCGACTTCTCCTGCGAGGTCGGCTCGCTGTCGAGGTCGACCGAGCCGCGGGCGATCGACTGGAGCTTCCTGCCCTCGTACTCCGGCACCGCGTCGACCCAGATCTCGTCGACCGGGTCGGTGAGCAGCAGGACCTCGTACCCCTTGGCCTTGAAGGCCTCCAGGTGCGGGGAGTTCTCCACCTGCACCCGGGTCTCGCCGGTCATGAAGTAGATCTCGTCCTGACCCTCCTTCATCCGCTCGACGTACGCGGCGAGCGTGGTCGGCTCGTCCCCGGCGGTCGACGCGAACGAGGCGACGTCCAGGATCGCCTTCTGGTCGCCGGGTTCGCCCAGCAGGCCCTCCTTGACCGCGCGGCCGAACTCGCGCCAGAACGTGCGGTACTTCTCCGCGTCGTTGGTCATCATGTCCTTGACCGTGGACAGGACCTTCTTGGCGAGGCGGCGGCGGATCAGCTGGATGTGCCGGTCCTGCTGCAGGATCTCCCGGGAGATGTTCAGCGACAGGTCGGCCGCGTCCACCACGCCCTTGACGAAGCGCAGGTGGTCGGGCATCAGCTCGCGGCTGTCGTCCATGATGAACACGCGCTTGACGTACAGCTGGATGCCGCGGCGGCCGTCGCGCTGGAAGAGGTCGTGCGGCGCGCGGGACGGGATGAACAGCAGCGCCTCGTATTCGAAGGTGCCCTCGGCGCGCATCTGGATGATCTCGAGCGGGTCGGTCCAGTCGTGGCTGATGTGCCGGTAGAACTCGGTGTACTCCTCGTCCTTGACCTCGGAGCGCGGGCGCGCCCACAGCGCCTTCATCGAGTTGAGCGTCGCCGGCTCGCCCTCGCCGGACGCCAGCCGGATGGGGAACGAGATAAAGTCCGAGTACCGCTTGACGATCTCCCGGATCTTGCGCTCGTCCGCGTAGTCGTAGAGCGCGTCCTCCTCGTCCTTCGGCCGCAGGTGCACGGTCACCGCGGTGCCCTGCGGCGCGTCGTCCACCGTCTCGATCGTGTAGGTGCCCTCGCCGGCCGACTCCCAGCGGGTACCCGCGTCCTCGCCGACCCGGCGGGTGAGCAGGGTGACCCGGTCCGCGACCATGAAGGTCGAGTAGAAGCCGACGCCGAACTGGCCGATCAGCTCGGCCGACTCCTTCTCCTTGCCGTCCTTGAGCTTGCGCAGCAGCTCGGCGGTGCCGGACTTGGCGATCGTGCCGATCAGCGACACCACCTCGTCGCGCGACATGCCGATGCCGTTGTCCCGCACGGTCAGCGTGCGCGCCTCCGCATCGGCGGCGATCTCGATGTGCAGGTCCTCGGGGCTGGCGCCGTCCTCGGCCAGGGCTATGAGGCGGCGCTTGTCCAGGGCGTCGGAGGCGTTGGAAATCAGCTCGCGCAGGAAGATGTCCTTGTTCGAGTAGATCGAATGGACCATCAACTGCAGCAGCTGCCGCGCCTCGGCCTGAAACTCCAGCGTCTCCGTCATGACACCCTCCGTGCTGTGTACGACATTCCCGGGGCGATCGTATGACCTCACGGTGACCGACCGTGCACGGGCACCGCCAACCATCGAACTATTGACATATTTCGAGGCTCGGCTCACGCTCAGAGAGCGCTCTCACGTAACATTTCTGAAACCGAGGAGTGCTCATGGAAGTTGCTCCCGTCCCCCGCCTCCGCCGTCGCGGCGCCCTGATCGGCCTCGTCCTCACGCTGATCGCCGCCCTCACCGTCGCCACACCGCGACCGGCGCTCGCCGCCGACCCCCTCGTCTCGCAGGGCCGGCCCGCCACCGCCTCCTCCACCGAGAACGGCACCTTCCCCGCCTCCGCCGCCGTCGACGGCAACACCGCCAGCCGCTGGTCCAGCGCCTTCAGCGATCCGCAGTGGATACAGATCGACCTCGGCGCCGCGCACGCGATCAGCCAGGTCGTGCTGACCTGGGAGGCCGCGTACGCGAGCGGGTACCAGGTGCAGACCTCGGCCGACGGCAGCGCCTGGACCACCGTCTACTCCACGGCCGCCGGCATGGGCGGCACGCAGACCCTCGCCGTCTCCGGCACCGGCCGCTACGTGCGGATGAACGGCACCGCCCGCGCGACGCCCTGGGGCTACTCGCTCTGGGAGTTCCAGGTCTTCGGCACCCCCGTCGGCGGGCCGACGATCCCCGGCGGCGGCCCGCTCGGGCCCAACGTGCTCGTCTTCGACCCGTCGATGTCCACCGCATCGATACAGGCGCAGCTCAACAGCGTGTTCAGCCAGTCGGAGACGCAGCAGTTCGGCAGCCAGCGCTACGAGCTGCTGTTCAAGCCCGGCACCTACGACAACCTGACGGCGAACATCGGCTTCTACACCTCGATCGCCGGACTCGGCCGCAACCCCACGGACGTGCACCTCAACAGCAGCAACGTGACCGTGGACGCCGGCTGGTTCGGCGGCAACGCGACCCAGAACTTCTGGCGCTCGGTCGAGAACTTCTCGGTGACCCCACCGGCCGGCATCGCCTACGAGCGCTGGGCGGTCGCGCAGGCCGCGCCGATGCGCCGGATGAACATCAACACCCACCTGAGCCTGACCCCAACCGGATTCGGCTGGGCCAGCGGCGGATACATCGCCGACACCCGGATCAGCGGGCAGCTTCAGCCGTTCTCGCAGCAGCAGTGGTACACCCGCAACAGCAGCATCCTGATGAACCACAACTCGGTCTGGAACAACGTCTTCACCGGCGTGGCCGGCGCGCCGCCGACCACGTTCCCGAGCCCGCCGAACACCACCCTGGCCACCACGCCGATCAGCCGGGAGAAGCCGTACCTGTACCTGGACGGCGCGAACTACGCCGTGTGGGTGCCGAGCCTGCAGACGAACTCGTCGAACGTCACCTGGCCGAACACCCCGGGCAGCTCCATCCCCCTGACCCAGTTCTACGTCGCGCGCCCCGGCGACTCGGCGGCGACGATCAACGCGGCCCTCGCACAGGGCCTGAACCTGCTCTTCACGCCCGGCATCTACCACGTCAACCAGACGATCAACGTGACCCGGCCCGGAGCCGTGGTCATGGGCCTCGGCTACGCCACGATCATCCCGGACGGCGGGGTGACCGCGATGACCGTCGCGGACGTCGACGGGGTGAAGATCTCGAGCCTGCTCTTCGACGCCGGCACCACCAACTCCCCCAACCTGCTGCAGATCGGGCCGGCCGGGTCGAGTGCCAACCACGCCGGGAACCCGATCTCGGTGCAGGACGTGTTCTTCCGGATCGGCGGCGCCGGTCCCGGCGCGGCGACCAACAGCCTGCTGGTCAACAGCAACAACACGCTGCTCGACCACATCTGGGCCTGGCGCGCCGACCACGGCGCCGGTGTCGGCTGGACGACGAACCCCGCGGCCAGCGGGCTGATCGTCAACGGAGCCGACGTGCTCGCGCTCGGCCTGTTCGTCGAGCACTACCAGAACTACCAGGTGCAGTGGAACGGCAACGGCGGGCGGACGATCTTCTTCCAGAACGAGATGCCGTACGACCCGCCGACCCAGGCCGCGTGGCGCACCGGCACCAACGGCTACGCCGCCTACAAGGTCGCCGACTCGGTCACCACGCACGAGGCGTGGGGCGTGGGCAGCTACTGCTACTTCAACGTGAACCCCTCGATCGTCGCGGCCCGCGGCTTCGAGGCGCCGAACAGATCCGGCGTCCGGTTCCACAACCTGCTGACGGTGTCGCTCGGCGGCGTCGGCTCGATCACCAACGTCATCAACACCACAGGCAGCGTGGCACAGGGCACTGAGACCGTGCCGAGCTACGTCGTCAACTACCCCTGATCCTCCTAAAGCGGTCACTCCCCGGAGGGCGTGCGTCGGGATTCCGGCGCACGCATTCCGTGTCGCTCCCCACTTGTGCTGAACTGTCGTCGCCAGGGTGCTGTACAACGTCGCAGTGAACCGGATCGCCGACCGGGACGTGTGTGACGCAAGGCCCCTGCGAACAGGAGACATATCGATGACGGCTGCGAACGAACGGCTGCACGGGGTGCCCACGCGCGCGGTGCTTCCCCCGGCCATCCTGGCCCGGCTCGCGCTCTGGACGGTAGTCGGCGTCAACGTGCTGATCGTCGAGACCGTGTTCCTCACGGCCGAGCCCGCCAAGAACGCCATCCTCGGCTTCGGCAAGTGGCTCGGCCTGCACCTGGCCCTGGTGATGGTCCTGCAGCTGATCCTGGTCGCCCGCCTGCCGTGGCTGGACCGCCGGATCGGCATGGACCGGCTCACCTCGTGGCACCGGTGGACCGGCTTCGCCCTGTTCTGGCTGGTTCTGCTGCACCCGACGTTCATCCTGCTCGGCTACGCGAGCGAGTACAACAGCACGCCGCTGACCGAGTTCAACAACCTCAAGGGCCAGCTGCCGGTCCTGCTGGGCATGCTCGCCGCCGGCATCATGCTGGTCGCGGCCGGCCTGTCGATACGCGCGGCGCGGCGCCGCCTGTCCTACGAGGCGTGGCACGCGGTGCACTTCTGCCTGTACGTCGCCGTGGTCTTCGGCCTGATCCACCAGCTCTTCGAGGTGTCGACGTTCACGTCCTCGGCGGCGGCGCGGGTGTACTGGTGGGCGCTGTGGGCGTTCGCGCTGGTGTCGCTGGTCGTCGGCCGGATGGTCATGCCGCTGTGGCGCAACGCCCGCCACCGGTTCCGGGTCGCGGCGGTCGTGCCCGAGGCCGACAACGTGGTCTCGGTGTACGTCACCGGCCGCAACCTCGACAGGCTCCCGGCCCGCGCCGGCCAGTTCATGATCTGGCGCTTCCCCGGCTACGGCCGCTGGTGGGAGGCGAACCCGTTCTCCCTGTCGGCGGCCCCGGACGGCCGCAGCCTGCGCCTGACGGCGAAGGCGGTCGGCTCGGGCAGCGCCCGGCTGCGCGACATCCCGGTCGGCACGCGCGTCTTCGCCGAGGGCCCGTACGGCGCGTTCACCTCGCTGAGCCGGGTCAAGGACGCGACGCTGCTGATCGCGGGCGGCGTCGGCATCACCCCGATCCGCGCCCTGCTGGAGGAGCTGACCGGCCCGGTGGTCGTGCTGTACCGCGCACACACCACGAGGGACGCGGTGCTGCTCGGCGAGCTGCAGAACCTGGCGCAGTCCCGCGGCGCCCGCCTGCACGTCCTGACCGGGCGCACCGGCGCGGGCAACCCGCCGAACAACCCGTTCGAGCCGCACAACCTGGCCGCGATGGTCCCGGACATCCTGGACCGGGACGTCTACGTCTGCGGCCCGGCGGCGATGACGAACGCGGTGCTGCGCAGCCTGCGCTCGCTGCGGGTCCCGTCCAGCCAGGTGCACTCGGAGCGCTTCAGCCTCGCCGGCTGAGCGGCCGCCGCCACGAAACGGCGATGGTCCCGCCTCGGTTCTGAGGCGGGACCATCGGCGCGTTCAGCTCAGGCGCAGAACGGGGCCAGCGGCGTGAGCCACTCGGTGATTCCGGACTCGAGCGTCTTGTCGAGGTCCTTCACCGTCTTGAGCTTCGCGAAGAAGGCGTCGTCCTCGGCGGTGCTGGTCATGGCCTGCAGGGATTCCTCGCCGGCGGCCTTGAGCTCCGGGTCCTTCGCCGCCGCCGTCGACTCGTTCATCGCCTTCGCCAGATCCTTCAGCTTCTCGCCCGCCGCGGTGCGGGCCTTCTTCGCCGAGGCGGTGGAGTTCGCCTGCTTGAAGACGATGAGCTTGCCCAGTTCCTCGCCGAACTTCTCCATCTTCTTGCCGTCGAGGATCTTGTCGATCTCGCCGCAGACCTTCTTCGTGTCCGCGGTGTAGTCGGCCGACGGGCTGGCCGACACGGTCGCGGCGGGCGCCGCCGGGGCGGCGGCGGTGTCGGGCTTCGTCCCGCAGGCGGAGCCGGTCAGCAGCAGCGCGCCCGTGGTGGCGCCCAGAATGATGCGTCGCATGAAATGAAATCCCCGTACCTAGAAAGATCAAGACGGGGCAGGATACGCCGGGCGGGGCCGGGGCCGGCACCGTACCTTCGGGCCGACCCGGGGCCTGATCGGTCCACGGCCGGCGGCGAGAGCCGATGCCGCCGAGGTCGCGGCACTAACAGCCCGGCCCGGCGGCCCGCCCCGCGACGATCCGGTACGCGGAGATGTCGCCCTTCACGTACGGGCGGAGCTGCTCGACCGTCGTCGGCGCGGCGCCGTGCTGCGCCACGAACGCCACGACGGCGTCGTCGACCGTGTGACACGAGACCCGGTCGGCGACCGTCTGGGTCGAGGCGGAGATGCCGTCGACATTAAACGCAGCGTAAGAAACGCCTGAAATACTCACAGTGATAGCCGCGGCCATGGCGACTTCGCTCAAGTTCACGGATTTCTCCTGCTCAGTCCGTCGACACGCGCCGACAGTGCCACCCTAGGCGAAATTACCTGAAGTAGCCAAATGGCCGTACGGGCGAGGAAGTGGGCCCGGTTGGCCAACTCAGAGTGAGGAGCCGTCGCCGCCCGCGGTGGGTCAATGCACCACGCGAGTGACGCGAGTGAATCGTTCGAGGGCTTTACGGCCCGCCCGGGGCGTCCGTACCGTCATTACCCAGTGCAACGGTTCAGTAACGCCCGGAGGAAGCCATGCGTCGTGCCGCTGTCATCGCCGGATCCGTCCTCGCCGCCCTGTGGGTGGCACAGCCCGCGCAGGCGTTCGCACACAACGCCGTACACAACGCCAACCTGCACGCCCTGCTCGACGGGCTCACCCTGCTGGTGGCGTCCGCTCCGATCTGGACCGCGATGCTCTGGCGCGGCTCCCGGGGCTGGCTGCTCGCCGCCCTCATCGCCGTGGTCCAGGTCCCGGTCGCCGTCATCGGCTTCGTGCCGATCGTCGACCCGGTGCTGCACCTGGCGCTCTTCGGCCTGGCGCTGACGCTCACCGGGATCTCGCTCTGGCTGGTACGCCGCTCCCCCGCTACCGCGACGGCTCCCGCGCCCGATCGGTCGTGACCCACTGGCCGGTGGGCGTGCGGATCGCCAGCGCGGTCACCGGCGCGTCCGGCGCCTCGCCGTCCCGGATGATCTCCACAACCGGGCAGCCGGGGGTCTCCGGATGCCAGAAGCCCTCGGGATCGCGGACCGACGAGAAGCGGCAGTGCTCCTCGTCGGCCCACCCCCAGGCCAGCAGGAGTTCCCGGCCGTTCATCGAGTAGCGGCCGGCGGTCGCCACCCGGTCGCCCTCGTCACGGCGGAAGAACTCGGCGCACAGGCCCGGCACGACCACGCCCTCGAAGGTGGCGTCGGTGATCGTGCGGTCCGACGAGTAGGTATCAAGATCCGGCAGAGGCACCCGCCGAGGGTGACACGGCCACGGCCGGCACGAGGCGAACAACGCCGGACATGAACCTGATCGGGCGACATACGCCCGGCGGGGTACGGCACACTTGCAGACCATGCGCCTGGTCTCGCTCCTGCCCTCCGCCACCGAGATCGTGTACGCCCTCGGCCTCGGCGACGACCTGGTCGGCGTGACGTTCGAGTGCGACGAGCCGCCGTCCGCCCGCGCGGAGAAGACGGTGGTGGTCGGCGGGCGCGACACCCGCGGCATGACCCCGGGCGAGATCGACGCCTACGTCAAGCAGCAGCTGAGCGCAGGCGGCGACCTCTACACGCTGCACTCCGGCGCGCTCGCGGTGCTCGCGCCCGACCTGATCCTCACCCAGGACCTGTGCCGGGTGTGCGCGCTGCCGTCCGGCCAGGTCTCGGACGCGCTCGACCACCTGGGCTGCCGGGCCGACGTGCTGTCGCTGGATCCGTACTCCCTCGCCGAGGTGCTGGAGACCTTCGTGCGGGTCGGCGAGCACGCCGGGGTACCGGCCCGGGCGCACGCCCTGGTCGCGGCGCTGCGCGCGAGGCTGGACGCGGTGGCCGCCGCGGTCGGCGGCCGGCCCCGGCCCCGGGTGGCGGTCGTCGAGTGGGTCGAGCCGCCGTTCACGGCCGGGCACTGGGTGCCGGACCTGGTGACGGCCGCCGGCGGCACGCCGGTCGCGGCCCGACCGGGAGCCCGGTCGGTGGAGACGACCTGGGCGGACCTGGCGGCGGCCGATCCCGAGATCGTCCTGGTCACGCCCTGCGGATTCCATCTGGACGGCGCCGCCGCCCAGGCCGCCGCGGTCGTACCGCACTTCCCCGCCGCCCAGGTCTGGGCGATCGACGGCGACGCCCTGGTGGTGCGCCCCGGGCCCCGCCTGGTCGACGGGGTCGAGGCGATCGCGGCGATCCTGCACCCCGGCGCGGTGCCGGCCGCCCCGCCGGGCGCGGTCGCCCGGGTGGCCTGACCTCAGGCGCCGGCCGGGGCCGGGCTGGGGCGGCGGCGGGGCCGCGCGACCGCGCGGCGGGCGACGATGTCGGCACGGGCCGGCGCGAGGCGGCGCTTCTGCTCGGTGCCCCAGAGCCAGAGAACGTCACGGCCGAAGGACCAGATCAGCGAGGCCAGGGCCCCGGCGACGGCGGCGAAGGCCAGCGCCTCGGGCAGCAGGCCCGCGGTCGCGACCACCAGCACCACGCCCTGTACCGCGGCGACGACCTTGCGGGAGAACTTCGGCGGCAGCGCGGCGTTCAGCCACGGCAGGGCCCACGAGGCCGCGACGAAGACGTAGCGGAAGGCGCCGATCGCGATCGTCCACCAGCCGAAGGTGCCGGCCACGAAGACGCTCAGCACCAGGATCAGGAACGCGTCGACCTCCATGTCGAAGCGCGCGCCCAGCCGGGACGTCGAGTTGGTGCGGCGGGCCACCTGGCCGTCCACCCCGTCCAGGGCGAGCGCCACGCCGATCAGCGGCACCAGCACCGCCAGCGGCACCGGCGCCTGGAAGGACGTCACGACCAGGGCGGTCACGCCGCCGACCAGCGTCGCGCGGCCCAGGGTCACGGCGTTCGCCGGGCCGAGGGCGCGCATCCCGGTGCGGCGCATTCCCACGGCGAGGGCCACGGCCAGGACCACGGCGTACGCCGTCCCGGCCAGAGCGCCGGCGGCACTGATCCCGGTCGTGACGGCGAGCGCCGTCAGCAGGATCAGGTTCGCGGCCAGGCCGACGATCGGTCCACGGCTCTCGCGAGCCGTCATCGTGGCGATACTGATAGTCACCGTGCCTCCGGGTGGGCAAGATCGAGTTGCCGCGTATGGTTGCCGCTTGTCGTCACTGAACACGCTTGATCCGCGCGTTCGGTTCAGCTCGGAGGGGAAATACCGATGACGGGTGACGCCCGTGCGTTCTGGCTCGCCGCGCCCGGCCTTGGCGAGATCCGCCCGGTCACGGTCGGTGATCCGGGCCCCGGCGAGGTCCTGGTCCGGACCCTGCACTCGGGTGTGAGCCGCGGCACGGAGACCCTCGTGTTCCGCGGCGGGGTGCCGGACAGCCAGCACGAGGCGATGCGCGCGCCCTTCCAGGAGGGCGACTTCCCGGCCCCGGTGAAGTACGGCTACCTCAACGTCGGCACGGTCGAGCAGGGCCCGCCCGAGCTGCTCGGCCGCACGGTCTTCGCCCTGTACCCGCACCAGACCCGCTACGTCGTGCCGGCCGCCGCGGTCACCGTGATCCCGGACACCGTCCCCGCCGGCCGGGCGGTCCTCGCCGGGACGGTGGAGACCGCCGTCAACGCGCTCTGGGACGCCGCGCCGCTGGTCGGCGACCGGATCGCCGTGGTCGGCGCGGGCATGGTCGGCGCGAGCGTCGCGGCCGTGCTGGCCCGCTTCCCGGGCGCGAAGGTGCAGCTCGTGGACGCCGACCCGGCGAAGGCCGCGGTCGCCGCCGCGCTCGGGACCGGCTTCGCCCTGCCCGGCGACGCGGCCGGCGACTGCGACCTGGTCGTGCACGCCAGCGCCACCTCGGCCGGGCTGACCCGGTCCCTCGAGCTGCTCGCGCCGGAGGCTACGGTCATCGAGCTCAGCTGGTACGGCGACCGCGAGGTCAGCGTCCCGCTCGGCGAGTTCTTCCACTCCCGCCGCCTGGCGATCAGGAGCAGCCAGGTCGGCGGGATCGCACCCGCCCGGCGCGGCCGCCGAAGCTACGCCGACCGGCTCGCGATCGCCCTGGATCTGCTCGCCGACCCCATCTTCGACGCCCTGATCACCGGGGAGTCGGACTTCGCGCAGCTGCCCGAGGTCATGCCCCGGCTGACCGACGGCTCGCTGCCCGCGCTGTGTCATCTGATCAACTACCCGGTAGGAGAGTGAATGTTCAGCGTCACCGTCCGTGACCACATCATGATCGCGCACAGCTTCTCGGGAGAGGTCTTCGGACCCGCCCAGAAGCTGCACGGCGCCACGTTCGTGGTCGACGCCACGTTCAAGCGGCCCGAACTGGACGCGGACAACATCGTCGTCGACATCGGCCGGGCGAGCGAGGAACTGCACACCATCTGCGGCACGCTCAGTTACCGGAACCTGGACGACGAGCCCGCCTTCGCCGGGCAGAACACCTCGACGGAGTTCCTCGCCAAGGTGATCGCCGACCGGCTCGCCGGCAAGGCGGAGTCGGGCGACCTCGGCGTGGGCGCGCGCGGCCTGACCGGCATCGCGGTCACGCTGCACGAGTCGCACATCGCCTGGGCGAGCTACGAGCGGAACCTGTGACCGAAGCGCTCCACGTGGTGCTGCCGGGCGCGATCGACGACCCGGCGGCACCGAGCGGCGGGAACACGTACGACCGCCGGGTGCTGACCGGCCTGGCCGCCGACCGCGACGTGCACGAGATCGCGGTACCGGCGCCCTGGCCGCACCCGCGGGCCGCGGACTCCGCGGCGCTGGCCCGGGCGCTCGCGGAGCTACCGGACGGCGCCGTGGTGCTGCTCGACGGCCTGGTCGGCTGCGCCGTGCCGGAGCTCCTCGAACCGCACCGCGCCCGGGTCCGGCTGGTCGTGCTCGTGCACCTGCCGCTCGGCGACGAGACCGGCCTCTCCGGAGCCGAGGCGGCCGAGCTGACCGCGCGGGAACGGCGCACGCTGCACGCCGCGGCGGCGGTCGTCGCGACCAGTTCCGGCGCCGCCCGGCGGCTCGAGACCCTGCACGACCTCCCCGCCGGCAGCGTGCACGTCGCCGCGCCGGGCGTCGATCCCGCGCCGCCGGCCGCGCCCTCGCCCGAGGGCGGCCGGCTGCTGTGCGTGGCCGCGGTCACCCCGCGCAAGGCGCAGGACGTCCTGGTCACGGCGCTGCGATCGGTCGCCGACCTGCCCTGGACCTGCACGCTTGTCGGCGCCCTCGACCGCGCGCCGGCCTTCACGGACCGGGTGCGCGAGCTGGTCGCGGCCGCCGACGGCGCCCGGGACAGGATCCACCTGGCGGGCACCCGGACCGGGCCGGCGCTTGAGCGCAGCTACGCCGAGGCGGACCTGCTGGTGCTCCCGTCGCTGGCCGAGACGTACGGCATGGTGGTGACCGAGGCGCTGGCGCGTGGCGTGCCCGTGCTCGGCACCCGGGTCGACGGCGTACCCGAGGCGCTCGGCAGCGCCGGCGACGGCACGACGCCCGGGGAGCTCGTGCCCCCGGGAGACCCCGAAGCACTGGCCGCGGCGCTGCGCCGCTGGCTGACCGACCCGCGGCTGCGGCGGTCCTGGCGGGCCTCCGCCCGGCACCGCCGCGACGGCCTGCGGGGCTGGGACGAAACGACCCGACGATTGAGCGAGGTGCTGTACGCATGACCGGAGAGTTCAGCTCCACGTGGCTGACGCTGCGCGAGCCCGCCGACGCGGCCGCCCGCGCCGACGAACTGATCAAGGAGCTGCGCCTGCCCGCCGGCGGCGAGCTGGTCATCCGCGACCTCGGCTGCGGCACCGGTTCGCTGGGCCGGTGGCTGGCGCCGCGGCTGCCCGGGCCGCAGCGCTGGGTGCTGCAGGACCGTGACCCCGCGCTGCTCGCGCACGCCGCCGCCCACCTGCCGCCCGCGGCGGCGGACGGCAGCGCCGTGACGGTGGAGACCGCGCAGGGCGACGTCACCGCGTTGACCGCCGACGACCTGGCCGGCACGACGCTTGTCACCTGCTCGGCGCTGCTCGACCTGTTCACCGTCGACGAGGTGGCCGCGCTGGCCGAGGTCTGCGTCGCCTCGGGGACCCCGGCCCTGTTCACCCTCTCGGTGGTGGGCGAGGTCACCCTCGAGCCCGCCGATCCGCTCGACGCCGAGGTCGCCGCCGCGTTCAACGAACACCAGCGGCGGGTCGTCGGCGACCGGATGCTGCTCGGTCCGGAGGCGGTCGGCGCCGCGGCGGAGGCCTTCGCGAGCGCCGGTGCGACCGTCACCGTGCGGGACAGCCCGTGGCGGCTCGGGCCGGAGCAGGCCGAGCTCACCGCCGAGTGGCTCCGCGGCTGGGTCGGCGCCGCCGCCGAGCAGCGTCCGGAGCTGCCGCTGGAGGGGTACCTGAAGGACCGGATCGAGGCCGCCGAGGCCGGCCGGCTGCAGGTAACGGTCGGGCATCAAGATCTTCTTGCGCAGAAAGTCTGAACCACCTGCCACCGCCGGGACGTATTAGTCGCAAGAGGGTGGAACCTGAGGGGGCGGCTGCATGAACCGATCGATCTGGGCGTGGGTGCGGGTACTCGGCGGGGTGGGGATCCTCGCCGTGTTGCTCTGGCGCCTGGGGACCGGAGCCTTCGTCGACGGGCTGCGGGTGATCGACGGCCCCGCGCTGGTCGCCGCGTTCGCGATCGGCGTCGCCACCACGGTGTTCTCGGCCTGGCGGTGGTGCCTGGTCGCCCGCGGGCTCGGCATGACGCTCTCCATGCGGTCCGCGATCGCCGACTACTACAAGGCGCTGTTCATCAACGCGGCGCTGCCGGGTGGGGTGCTCGGCGACGTCGACCGCGCGGTGCAGCACGGCCGCGAGGAGGGTGACGTCGGCAAGAGCGTGCGGGCCGTCGTCCTCGAGCGCACGGCGGGACAGGTGGTGCTGGTGTCGGTCGGCGTGACGGTGCTGCTGACCGTACCGTCGCCGGTCCTCACCCACCTGGAGGCGCACGCCCGCGGGATCGCCGTCGCGGTCGCGACCACCGCCGGCCTCGCGGCGCTGGCCTTCTTCGCCTTCTCCCGCCTGCGGGGCGGCGCGTCCCGGTGGGCGCGCGCGGCGCGGACCGGGGCCGCCGAGGTGCGGTCCGGGCTGCTCGCCCGCCGCAACTGGCCGGGCATCGTGCTCGCCTCGACGGTGGTCCTGGCCGGGCACCTGGCGACGTTCGTGGTCGCCGCCCGCGCCGCCGGCTCGGACGCCTCGCTGCTGCGCCTGGCGCCGCTGATGCTGCTCGCGCTGCTGGCCATGACGCTGCCGGTGAACATCGGCGGCTGGGGGCCCCGCGAGGGTGTCACCGCGTGGGCGTTCGGCGCGGCCGGGCTCAGCGCCACGCAGGGCCTCACCATCGCCGTGGTCTACGGGCTGTTCGCCTTCGTCGCCGCGCTGCCGGGCCTGGTCGTGATCATCGCCCGGGCGCTGGCCGGGGCGCGGGCCAGGGCCGCCGCCCGGGTCGTCGCGGCGCCGGTCGTAGAGCCGATCACGCTCGCCCAGCCGGTGGTCGTCCCCCAGCAGAGGATCATGTCGCCGGTGCGGGAGCTGGTCGGAAGCGGTGCATGAAAGTGCCATGACCTCACGTTCGGATTATGTTGGACGGCGGGGTGACGGTGGTCGCTCGATAGGGGGACCATCAGTGCTTGAGCGACCGTACGTGCTGCTCAGCTGCGGAATGTCCATCGACGGATACGTGGACAGCCCGAGCGACGAGCGGTTGCTGCTGTCCAACAGCGCCGACTTCGACCGGGTCGACGAGGTCCGGGCCGGCTGCGACGCGATCCTGGTCGGCGCCGGCACGATCCGCCGGGACAACCCCCGGCTGCTGGTCCGCGACGAGACCCGGCGCAAGGCCCGGGTGGCCCGCGGCGAGCGGCCGGACCCCGTCAAGGTGACCGTGACCAACAGCTGCGACCTGGACCCGGAGGCGAGCTTCTTCGCCGTCGGCGAGGCCGACAAGCTCGTCTACTGCGCGACCCCCGCGATCCCGAACGCGCGGCGCAGGCTCGGCGGGGTCGCTACCGTGATCGACGGCGGCGAACCGGTCGACCTGTGCCGGGTCATCACCGACCTGCACGGGCGCGGCGTCGACCGCCTCATGGTCGAGGGCGGCGGCACGATACACACCGGCTTCCTCACCGCGGGCCTCGCCGACGAGCTGCAGCTGGTGGTCGCACCGTTCTTCGTCGGCGACTCGCGGGCGCCGCGCTTCGTCCGCGACGGCACGTTCCCGTGGGGGCCGGAGCGCCGCGCGGACCTCACCGAGGTGCGCCAGATCGGCGACGTGGTGCTGCTGCGGTACGCGCTCTCCGACCGCTACCGGGGCTGACCCGGTGGCCGAGATACCTGAAGATCGAAATGGGGGGCGGATGTCCGAGGCGCTGGGCTTGGGGACGATTCCGAAGGCCACGGTACGGACGCGCGTCACCGTTCCGCTGCGCTTCGCCGACGGGTACACGACGACGGCACGGGTGCTGACCTTCGACGGGCTGGTCGACGGCGGGGAGCACCTCGCGCTCGGGCTGGGCGACTGGGAACAGGCCCTGGCCGCGGCGCCCCTGGTCCGGCCGCACAGCGAGTGCCTGACCGGCGACGCGTTCGGCAGCCAGCGCTGCGACTGCGGCCCGCAGCTGCGCGAGGCGGTCGAGCGCATCGCCGAGACCGGCGGCCTGCTGCTCTACCTGCGCCAGGAGGGTCGGGGCATCGGCCTGTACGCCAAGCTGGACGCGTACGCGCTGCAGGATGCCGGGCTGGACACGTACGAGGCGAACGTGGCGCTGGGCCGCGGCGAGGACGAGCGCGACTACACGGCGGCGGCGCAGATGCTGCTGGCGCTGGGCGCGAAGCGGATCCGGCTGCTGAGCAACAACCCGGACAAGGCGACGCAACTCGAGGCGCGCGGCATCCGGATCGCGGAGCGGATACCGACGGGCGTGCACCTGTCCTCGGCCAACCTGCGCTACCTGACCACCAAGGCGTCGCACACCTCGCACACCCTGGACCTGCCCGGCCTGTGACCCCGCCGGGTCCCGCGGCCCGGCCATGATCGACCGGCCGGGCACCGTCCACAGGCCGGGCGTCCGGCCGCGGCCGTTCCCCGGGTTGTCCACAGGGCCCGGACCCGCGCCGGGCGCGGTCACTACTATCGCGGAGTGACTTCCGCTCCCGAGATCGACCGGTCCGCCGCCACCGAGGTGCTCAACCGGGTCTTCGGCTACTCCGGATTCCGCGGTGAGCAGCGCGAGATCATCGAGCACGTCATCGCCGGCGGCGACGCCCTGGTGCTGATGCCGACCGGCGGCGGCAAGTCGCTGTGCTACCAGATCCCGGCGCTGGTGCGCGACGGCGTCGCGGTGGTGATCTCCCCGCTGATCGCCCTCATGCAGGATCAGGTCGACGCGCTGCGCACCCTCGGCGTGCGGGCCGGCTTCCTCAACTCGACGCAGGACTCCGGCGAGCGCCGCCTGGTCGAGCAGGCCTTCGTCGACGGCAAGCTGGACCTGCTCTACGTCGCGCCCGAGGGCCTCGGGGTCCCGGCCACCCAGCGGCTGCTCGACCGCGGCAGGATCGCGCTGTTCGCCATCGACGAGGCGCACTGCGTCTCGCAGTGGGGCCACGACTTCCGCCCCGACTACCTCGCGCTGTCGATGCTGCACGAGCGCTGGCCCGACGTGCCGCGCATCGCGCTCACCGCCACGGCGACCACCGCGACGCACGGCGAGATCGCCACCCGGCTCGACCTGACCGGCGCCCGGCACTTCACCGCCGGCTTCGACCGCCCCAACATCCAGTACCGCATCGTGGCGAAGAACGAGCCCCGCCGGCAGCTCCTCGACCTGCTGCGCACCGAGCACCCGGGCGACGCGGGCATCGTCTACTGCCTGTCCCGCGCCTCGGTGGAGAAGACCGCCGACTTCCTGGTGCAGAACGGCATTCCCGCCCTGCCCTACCACGCGGGCCTCGACTCGCGGGTCCGCGCGGCCAACCAGTCCCGCTTCCTGCGCGAGGACGGCCTGGTGATGGTCGCCACGATCGCGTTCGGCATGGGCATCGACAAGCCCGACGTGCGCTTCGTCGCCCACCTCGACCTGCCGAAGTCCGTCGAGGGCTACTACCAGGAGACCGGCCGGGCCGGGCGCGACGGCCTGCCGTCCACCGCCTGGCTGGCCTACGGGCTGCAGGACGTGGTGCAGCAGCGCAAGATGATCGAGACGTCGGAGGGTGACTTCGCCCACCGCCGCAATCTCGCCGCACACCTGGACGCGATGCTGGCGCTCTGCGAGACGGTGCAGTGCCGCCGCTCCCGGCTGCTGGCCTACTTCGGCCAGCAGGGCGCGCCCGACTGCGGCAACTGCGACACCTGCCTCAATCCCCCGGAGTCCTGGGACGGCACGATCGCGGCGCAGAAGCTGCTCTCCACGGTGCTGCGCCTGCAGCGCGAGCGCGGCCAGAAGTTCGGCGCCGGCCAGTCCATCGACATCCTGCTGGGCAAGACCACCGACAAGGTCACCCAGTTCCGCCATCACGAGCTGAGCGTCTTCGGCATCGGCGCGGACCTGCGCGAGTCCGAGTGGCGCGGCGTGGTGCGGCAGCTGCTGGCGCAGGGCCTGCTCGCGGTGGAGGGCGACTACGGCACGCTGGTGCTCACCGACTCCAGCGGCAGCGTGCTCCGCCGCGAGCGCCAGGTCATGATGCGCCGCGAGCCGGAGCGCGCGGCCCGCGCCCCGAAGGCCCGCTCGGGCAAGGCGGCACCGGCGGCCGAGCTGCCGCCGGAGGCGGCGCCGCTGTTCGAGCGGCTGCGCGCCTGGCGGGCCGCCGCGGCCAAGGAGGCCGGCGTCCCGGCCTACGTGGTCTTCCACGACGCGACCCTGCGGCAGATCGCGACCCAGCGCCCGGGCAGCCTGGCGGAGCTGTCCACGGTCAACGGCGTGGGCGAGAGCAAGCTGGCCAAGTTCGGCGAGCAGGTCCTCGCCGCCCTCGCGGAGCAGTGAACGCCGGCCGGTTCCGGCCCGGCCACCCGCTCCGCCGGAGCCGCATGGCCGCGGATGTCCGGTTCCGGCCCCGGCCACCCGCTCCGCCGGAGCCGCAAGGCCGCAGATGTCCGGTTCCGGCCCCGGCCACCCGGTCCGCCGCAGCGGCACGGCCGCGCATGTCCGGCCGGTTCCGGCCCCGGCCACCCGGTCCGCCGCAGCGGCACGGCCGCGGATGCCCGGCCGGTTCCGGCCCCGGTCGTGCGGTCCGCGGGAGTGGCCCGGCCACGGATGTCCGGCGGCCGGGCACGGCCGGAGGCCGCGGGCGGTGGCCCGTCCGCGATCTCCGCCGAAGAACCCTCAAGCCTCCGCATCCACGGCCGATCAATCATGCCGTGAACCCAACGTTGCCGTTCCCCATGCCGGGCACACAGCTCGTGCACGTAGGCCGGCAGCCGATCTTCGACGTGACCGGCGACGTGGTCGCCTACGAGTTGCTGTTCCGCGGCAGCATGGACGCGGTCGAGGCCGGCCGCCGCGACACCTACGCGACCAGCCAGGTCATCGTCAACACCTTCACCGAGTTCGGCATCGACGAGGTCGTCGGAGACCGGACCTGCTTCATCAACATGACCCGCGAGTTCCTCACCGGCGAGCTGACCCTGCCGTTCGACCCGGAGCACGTGGTGCTCGAGGTGCTCGAGACCGTCAAGGTCGACGACGAGGTCATCGAGGGCGTCTCCGCGCTGGTCGCGCAGGGCTACCGGATCGCGCTTGACGACTTCGTCTGGGGATCGGGGCACGAGAAGCTGCTGCCCCTGGCCTCGTTCGTGAAACTGGACCTGCTGCTGGGCGACCTCACCCACCTGGACGAGATCGTCGCGGCCTGCCGGGCGTACCCCGACATCCAGATCATCGCCGAGGGCCTGGAGACCGGCGAGCAGCTGGCGCTGAGCAACCGGTACGGCTTCGAGCTGCGCCAGGGTTACGTGCTCAGCCGGCCCCAGGTGCTCACCGCCAACAGCCTCACCCCCTCGCGGCTGCGCCGCCTGGAGCTGCTCGCCGCGCTCAGCGCCGGCGACACCGACCTCGAGCGCGTGCTGTCGATCATCGCCGGCGACCCGGCGCTGACCATGCGGGTGCTGCGGGCAAGCAACTCGGCCGCGGCCGGCGCCAGCTCCAAGATCTCCTCCGTGCGCCAGGCCGTGGTGATGCTCGGCGTCACGCACATCCGCGGCTGGGCCATGCTGATGGTCGTCGACGACGTCGCCGAGGCGACCGAGGAGCAGATGGCGGACGCACTCACCCGGGCCCGCCTCTGCGAGAATGTCGCGACGGCCTTCGGCGCGAACGCCGACTCGGCGTTCATGGCCGGGCTGATCGGGGCCGTGGCCGGGATGCTCGGCCTCTCCAACGCCGCGATGGCGCACCAGCTGCCGCTGAGCCCGGACATCGCCGGCGCCCTCGAGCGCGGTACCGGGCCGATCGGCCAGGTGCTGCGGGTGGTGAACGCGTACGAGCGCGGTGACCTGGCGGAGGTCGCCGCCGCCTACTCCGGCGATGATCTCGCGGGTACCGTGATGGGCGCGATGCGCTGGTCGCGGATGGCCGTGCAGGCCGCACAGGGCGCCCCCTGACCGTTGCCCATCTCCTATAGGCGGGATAGGCTTTGTCGGCCACCTCGCCGTAGCTGAGGAGAGGGTCATGATCAAGCTGTCGCCCGCCACCCGGCTGGCCACCCCCGTCGACACCGCGGCACACGGCGAATACCGGATCCCCGACACCCCCGGGCCGCTGCTGCGCTTCACCGGCCGGATCACCGACGACGGCGACTTCACCGCCCGCCCGTTCCGCTACCACGTGTACGGCGGATGGTTCTGCCCCTGGTCGCAGCGGGTCGCGATCACCCGTTCCCTCGCCGGGCTCGAGGACATCGTCGGCATGTCGTACGTCGACGGCGCCCGCGACGGCCGCGGCTGGGCGTTCCGGGAGCGGTACGGCCCGGACCCGGTCAACGGCTTCACCCTGCTGCGCGAGGTCTACGAGGCCACCGAGGAGGGCTTCGACGGCCACGTCTCCGTACCGGCGCTGTGGGACCGCGCGAACGCGCGCCTGGTCAGCAACGACTGTTACGGCATCGGCATCGACCTGGCCACCCGCTTCCGGCACCTGGCGGAACCGGTGGTGGAGACGTATCCGCCGCGGCTGCGCGAGCGGATCGAGGAGCTGGACCGCTGGCTCGGCCCGGCCGTCAACCACGGCGCCGGGGCGGCCGGCGGCCCCGGCACCGCCCGTACCGCCCTGCTCGAGGCGTTCGAGCAGCTGGACGGCCGGCTGTCACGGTCCCGCTTCCTGCTCGGCGACGACCTGACCGAGGCCGACATCCGGCTCTGGGTGACGCTGGTCCGCTACGACGTCGGCGTGAACGCGGACCGGGCCGTCAACCCCGGGCTGCACGTCTACCCGCACCTGTGGTCGTACGCCCGCGAGCTGTACCGGATACCGGCGTTCCGCGACACCACCGACTTCGGCGCCTTCTCCCGCCCCGGCGCGATCCGGCCGGACTGGGAGGAACCCACCGGCTGACCGCACCACCTACTATCGTGCGGTGCGTTCCAAGATTGCCGCGCTGACCAGCGCTCTCGTGCTCACCGGCTGCGGTTCCGAGGGCGCCGCCGCCCCGGCTGCGGTCACGCCCTCCCCCGCCCGCGCCGCGGCGTCGGCCGGCGCGACCACGCCGGTTCCCGCCGGCGCGAACCCCTCGGTCGCTCCCAGCGCGTCGCCGAAGCCGGTGCCGGCGTTGCCGAGCCCCGGCAACCCGGACGGCGGGGCGGCCGTCCCGGCTGAGGCGAGGGCGGCGGACACCAGCGACCCCGACCGCGTCGTCGGCACCGGCACGCCCGCGAGCTGCACCTCCGCGGCCGTGGTGAAGGCCGTCGCCGCCGGCGGCGTGATCACCTTCGACTGCGGCCCGGCGCCGGTGACGATCACCATGAAGGCCACCGCCAAGGTACGCAACGACCACGGCCCCGACGTCGTGCTCGACGGCGGCGGCCGGGTGACGCTCAGCGGCGCCGGCAAGCGCCGGATCCTCTACCAGAACACCTGCGACCAGGCGCAGCGCTTCACGACCTCGCACTGCCAGGACCAGCCGACGCCGCGGCTGACCGTGCAGAACCTGACGTTCAAGGACGGGAACTCGACAGGCGAGACCGCCGAGGGCGGCGGCGGGGGCGCGATCTTCGTGCGCGGCGGCCGGCTCAAGGTCGTCAACTCGCGCTTCACCGGCAACCGCTGCGACGGCACGGGCCCGGACCTCGGCGGCGCGGCGATCCGCGTGCTGTCGCAGTCGCGGAACCGGCCGGTCTACGTGGTGCGCAGCACCTTCACCGGCGGGGTCTGCGCGAACGGCGGCGCGCTGAGCAGCATCGGCGTCTCCTGGTCGGTGCTGAACAGCGTCTTCACCGGCAACAGGGCGGTCGGCCGGGGCGCCAACCCGGCCCGCGGCGGGACACCGGGCGGCGGCTCCGGCGGCGCGATCTACACCGACGGCAACACCTTCACCGTCAGCCTCGCCGGCACCGTCGTACGCGACAACCGCGCCAACGAGGGCGGCGGCGCGATCTTCTTCGTGAGCAACGACCGTACCGGCACGCTGACGCTCAGGGGCTCGTCGCTCAAGCGCAACCGCAGCGCCGGCTTCGAGACACCCGGGCAGCCCGGGATCTTCTTCCTCGGCGCCCGGATCAGCCGTTAGGGGCGTACCAGCGCAGCAGGGCCGCGCCGACCGACATGCCGCCGCCGAAGCCGGCCAGCAGGACCAGTTCGCCGCTTAGCAGCGCGCCGGAGCGCGCGGCGACGTCGAGCGCGATCGCCGCGGACGCGCTGCCGGTGTTGCCGAAGCGCTCCAGCACCAGGTGCGTGCGGGCCGCGCCCAGCCCGGCGGCCTCGACCAGTTCCCCGATCATCACGCCGTTGGCCTGGTGCGGGACGAAGTGGGTGACGTCCTGCGGTGCGAGACCGGCCCGCTTGAGCAGCCCGGCGAGCACCGGCGGGACCCCGGCCATGACGAACTCGCGTACGCCGCGGCCGTTCATCCGGAAGAGGTGGTCGCCGTCGCCCACCGTGTCGGCGGAGGCGGGCAGGCGACTGCCGCCGGCCTTGACGTGGATCAGCTCGTGCTCGTCGCCGCGGGTGACCAGCTCGACGTCGACCAGCCCGTACGGCGCGGGCACCGCGCCGACCACGGCGGCGCCGGCACCGTCGCCGAACAGGATGGCGGTCCGCCGGTCGCTGAAATCGAGGATCCGCGAGTAGACGTCCGCGGCCACGACCAGCACGACCGCGTCGGGCCGGGTGGCGACCAGGCTGTTGGCCAGCGCCAGGCCGAAGACGAAGCCGGCGCAGACGACGTTGATGTCGAACGCGGCGGCCCGGTGCGCGCCGATGGCGTGCTGCACCAGCGAGGCGGTCGGCGGCTGCGGCGAGTCGCCCGTCGAGGTGGAGACGATGAGGTAGTCGACCCGGTCGGCGGGGATCCCGGCCCGCGCGAGGGCCGCGAGCGCGGCCTCGGCGGCCAGGTCGGAGGTGGCCTCGTCGGGCGCCGCGAAGCGCCGCGCCTCGATCAGCGTCTTGCTGGCGATCCACTCGGGGGTGGTGTCGGTCACCCGCTCCACCAGGCTCTCGTTCGTGACCTCATGCTCGGGCACGTAGGAGCCCGTACCGAGGATGCCGACGCGCGGTACCGATTGCATGTAACCGCTTATCGGCCTCCCGGCGGCCCGGTTGAGGGATCGCCCGGCCGGCCGGCCGAAGTTTTCGCCACGCCTACGCCAGTGACGTGCGTCGCCGGACCCGGCGGAGAGATAATCATGACTGTGACCAATTGGGAGTATGCGCGACTCGAGTACCGGGCGGCCGGCACCTTCGGTGCTGACCGGTTCATGGACTGGACGGCCACGTTCCACCACCCGGGCGGGACGCTGCGGTGGGGCACCGACGAGCGCTTCGACGACCTGCGCCACCTGAACCGTGCCGGAGCCGCCGGCTGGCAGGCGTACGACCGGGCCCCGATCCACGTGCTCAACGAGCCGCATCGCCTGCACGGTGTCACGTACTCGATGCGCCGCCCCGTCCCGTAGGCCACACCCGGGGCTCCACAGTCGACCACTTTCAAAGCTCATTCATAGATAGAAACGCCTCACTGCCTGCTCGGGATTCGAGACAAGTAGGCGAGCGCACCCATGCCAGAACAGCCCGGCGAGACCCCGGTCGACAACGACGCCTACGTGGCCAGCGGTTACCCGGCCCGCCTGACCATCGCGGTGCGGGGCTGAGCGAACCGGCCGAGGGGTACGCGACCGGGATCGCGTACCCCTCGGCCCGCGGATCAGCTGCTGAACACCTCGAACTCGGCGGCGACGACGCTGCCCGCCGCGGCCGAGGCCGTCGCGCAGTCGGTGGCGCCGCGCGGGTCGTTCTCCTGCTCGCCCGCGTAGAGCGGGTTGCCCGTGCACTGGTTGGTGAGCACCCGCAGCCGCACGTGGGTGGCCGGCGTCGGGCGGACCTGGAACGACTTCAGCAGCAGGTTCGGCACCTTGGGGCGGAACTGCGCCGTGTCGAAGGCGTTCGCGGCGCTGGCGTACGCCACCTTGTAGCCCGCGTCCGTCGCGCAGTCCGCGCCCGCCGCCGCGTTGCAGGTCAGCACCTCGAAGCGGCGGACCGTGCTGTACATCGTCGAGGTCGCCGCGCCGGCGCCCGGGAAGGCGCTGAGCTGCACCCGGGACACCAGCTTCGGTGCGTCCGTCGGCAGGTCGACCGTGACCTGCCGGCCGGCCGCGCCGCCGGTGGCGGTCCAGGCCGTGCCCTCGGCGTCGTCGGTGAGGCGGCCCAGGTTCGTGCCGTCGCCGGTGATCGTCGCGCCGGAGGCGGCCGATGCCAGGTTGGCCGGCATGACCACGCCGACGTTCGCGGTGACACCGGGGTAGATGGTCTGCGTGAAGCGCTTGTGGCCGTATCCCGCGCCGATCGCCAGGAACCGGTAGGTGCCGGGCGCCAGCGTCACCGTGTCCGGCAGGGCCGTCGCCGGGTCGGTGTCGGCGACCGGGGTGGCGCCGAAGTCGTAGTCGCCGACGTAGAGGCGGACCGGCTTGCCCGCGGCCTCGCCGAGCGCCTTGAACGTCACCTCGACGTTCTCGGTGTACGGCGACGCGAAGCTCGGCACCGGGTCGGTGTCCGACGGCCCGCTCGACGCGCCGGCGCCCATGCCGCGGGCGGCGAACGCGTTCCAGAGCAGGTCGGCGTTGGCGCCGTCGAAGCGCAGCGCGTCCGCGGTGATCATGTTGTCGCGCATGTCGAGCATGCTGATCGAGCCGGTCGCCGCGAGCAGGAACGCGTCGAAGACCAGCTGCGCCCAGCGGCGGTTGCCGGGGCACTCGGTGGCCGGGGTGGTGCCGGCCGCGCAGCTCTCCTGCAGCGCCCGGGTGCCCGAGCCGTAGCGGGTGATGAGGGCACGCCGGACGTCGAAGTTCGTCGCGCTCCAGATCTCGCCGTCCGGGTGCACGGCCGCGCCGCGGTCGTAGCCGTAGTTCGAGTAGTTGAGCGGGCTCGCGCTCATGTCGTAGTTGCGGATGCCCGTCGCCACGTCGCCGGTCACGTACGCGCCGGTCACGTACGGCGTGCCGCCCCGCGGGGTGTAGCCGCTCTCGAACAGGTACTCCATCGCCATGAGGTCCGACCAGCTCTCGCCCATCGCACCGCCCTGGCTCGAGCTGATGCCGCTGTCCGGGCCGGCGATCATGCGGTTGCTGATGGCGTGGGTGTACTCGTGGCCGATGACCGTCATGTCGTAGTCACCGTCGACGCAGGGCGGGTACGCGCTGCCGGCGAACGGCTGCCACATGTACATGTTCGTGGTCGGCTGCATGCCGTCCGGCGGGGTCGCCTGGTTGGCGTTGTTGCGCGTGGTCGCCGTGGCCGCGCCCTGCTGGGCGTTGCCGCGCTCGGCGTCGGCGCCCTTGCCGTACGGCCCGGCGTTGGTCTTCTGCAGGTTCCAGGTGGCCTCGGTGAAGCCGAGCCGGTAGGACCAGTCGTGCATCCGGTTGTGCATCGCGAACAGGTTCGCGGTGGCCGCGTCGACGTCGGCCTGCTCGGGCGAGGTCAGCGTGTTCGGGTCGCACCTGCTGGTGTTCCACTGGTTGGTGAACGGGTAGACGTACTCGCGGTCGGGCCTGGTCGCCGCGGGCACGGCCGGGGTCCCGTTGCCCCAGAGGCGCACCGACTCCGCGGAGTTGCCGGACGTGGTGAACGTGGGCAGGCCGGTGGCCGGGTCGATGTCCCACGGCCGGCCGGTGGCCGGGTCGACGACCTGCCGGGAGCAGCCGGTGGCCGTCGTCGCGCACCAGGTCTGGCGGGTGTCGGCGCCGTTCGCCGGCGGGGTGCCCGGGAAGACCTTCCAGTGCGGGTCGTTCTCGGCGAAGTTGACCAGGTTCTCCCGCAGCAGCACCTTGCCGTCGCGGGCGTCGACGTAGGTCGTGTAGCCGAGCGGGTGCTCGGCGTCCTTCGACATCACGACGACCTCATACGCCGACCGCGGGTCGGCGCCGGGCATCGGGACCGCGACGAGCCGGACCCGCGAGTCGGCCAGTTGCGCCCGGTCGATCCCCGCGTCGGACAGCGCCGCGGCCAGCGCGTCGTCGGCGGTGAGGAGGGCGGCGGCGGGCTTGCCGGTGCGCGGGCTGAGCGACGAGGTGACGCGCAGGACGTCGCCGTCCTTGACCGCGACGGCGACCAGGCCGTCGTGTGCCGCGGGCAGGCCGCCGAACCGCTGGCGCAGCAGCACGACGGCGCCGCCGCCGACCTCGGTCTCGGCGATGGTCTCAAGGTCGTCGACGGCGGCGGACCGGAGCGAGAACAACCCGACGCTGTTCCTCAGGTAGTCGCGGGCGACGGTCTCGGCGTCGCGGGTGCGCCCCGCGGCTAGCCGGCCCTTGGCCGGGGTGACGGAGGCCGGGGTGCCGAGCCTGTTCCAGCGGATGACGAGGTTGTCGTCGCGGACCAGGGCGCGCTGCCCGGCGGTGGGTGCGGCGCTGCCGCCGCGGTTGTCGACGAAGTCGTACTCGTCGCCGAGGTGCTCGCCGGTCAGCGGCGTCGCCGCGGGCGGCTGATCGGCGGGTGCCGCGTCCGCGCCGATGGGCGAGGCGGCGATCATGGTGGTCACGGCGAGGATTCCGGCGATGGCGGACCGTCTGCGTATGCGCACGCATGCCTCCTGGGGTCGGCCTGGAGGATCTCTCCAGACCGTCGAGACACTACGCGTGCATAGACGTTCATAGATGAACGAATTGTTTCAACGGTGCCGGCGGGCCGCCCGGCGGGTTACGTTGTCGTTCAGGGGGTCGCCGATGACCACGCTTGAGAGTCTCGCCGCGGTGCTGCGGTCCGGCCTGGGTGCCGACCGGGTGATCAGCGACCGGCAGGAGCTGCGTACCTACGAATGCGACGGCCTGGCCCACTACAAGGTCACTCCCGGCCTGGTGGTGCTGCCCCGCGACGCCTCCGAGTGCGCCCGCACGGTGAGGGCCTGCGTCGAGGCGGACGTGCCGTTCGTGGCGCGTGGCTCCGGGACCGGTCTCTCCGGCGGCGCCCTGCCGCACGCGGACGGGGTGCTGATCGTGACGTCGAAGATGCGCGCCATCGTCGAGGTGGCGCCGGACGACGAACGCGCGGTCGTCGAACCCGGCGTGATCAACCTGCACGTCACCCACGCGGCGACCCCGGCCGGCTACTACTACGCGCCCGACCCGTCCAGCCAGCAGATCTGCTCGATCGGCGGCAACGTCGCGGAGAACTCCGGCGGCGCGCACTGCCTCAAGTACGGCTTCACCACCAACCACGTGATCGGGGCGCAGATCGTCACGCCCGACGGCGACCTCGTCGAACTGGGCGGCCGGGCCCCCGACTCCCCCGGCTACGACCTGCTCGGCGCGTTCGTCGGCTCCGAGGGAACGCTGGGCATCGCGACCCGGGTGACCGTGCGCCTGACCCGGCTGCCGGAGTCCGTGCGTACGCTGCTCGCCGCCTTCGAGACCACCGACCAGGCCGGCGCGGCCACCTCGGCGATCATCGCCGCCGGGGTCGTGCCGGCGGCGGTGGAGATGATGGACGCCCTCGCCATCGAGGCCGCCGAGGCGGCCGTGGCCTGCGGCTACCCCGCCGGCGCCGGTGCCGTGCTGATCGTCGAGCTGGACGGTCCGCACGCCGAGGTGGACGCCCAGTTCGAGCAGGTGACCGCGCTGTGCGAGCAGAGCGGCGCGTTCGAGTTGCGGATCGCCGCCAACCCGGCCGAGCGCGCGCTGTTCTGGAAGGGACGCAAGTCGGCGTTCGCCGCGGTCGGCCGGATCAGCCCGGACTACATCGTGCAGGACGGGGTCATCCCGCGGACGGCGCTGCCCGAGGTGCTGCACCGCATCAGCGAGGTCTCCCGCGCGCACGGCGTACGGGTCGCGAACGTCTTCCACGCGGGCGACGGCAACCTGCACCCGCTAGTGCTCTTCGACGACGGCGTGCCCGGCGAGGCCGAGCGGGCCGAGGAGGTGTCCGGCGCGATCATCGACCTGTGCATCGAGTACGGCGGCTCGATCACCGGCGAGCACGGCGTCGGCATGGACAAATCCCGGTACATGCCGCGGATGTTCACCGCCGACGACCTCGAGACCATGCAGCTGCTGCGCTGCGCCTTCGACCCCGCCGGACTGGCCAACCCCGGCAAGATCTTCCCAACGCCCCGGCTCTGCGGCGAGGTGCCCCGGCGGCACAAGGCGACCGAGGCCCGCCCGGCGGAGCTCTTCTGATGGCGCTCTGGACGTCGGCGACCGACGCGGACACGGTCGGCGGGGTGCCGGCCCGGTTCGTCGCCGCCCCGGCGAGCACCCGGGAGGCCGCCGAGGTGCTGCGGGCGGCCGCCGCCGACGACCTCGCGGTCGTGGTGCGCGGCGGCGGCAGCAAACTGGACTGGGGCATGCCGCCGCGGCGGCTCGACCTGATCGTGGACACCCGCAACCTGACCGGCGTGGTCGAGCACGCCGCCGGTGACCTGATCGTGGTGGTCCGGGCCGGCACCGCCCTCGCCGGACTCGACCTGGCCGGTCAGCAGCTCGCCCTGGACCCGGTCCTGCCCGGAGCGACCGTCGGCGGCGCGGTCGCGGCGAACACCAGCGGACCGCGGCGCCAGGGCTACGGCACCGTCCGCGACCTGCTGATCGGCATCACGGTGGTCCGGCCCGACGGGATGATCACGCGGGCGGGCGGCAAGGTCGTGAAGAACGTCGCCGGGTACGACCTGGGCAAGCTCTACACCGGCTCGTACGGCACGCTCGGGCTGATCACCGAGTGTGCGTTCCGGCTGCACCCGCGCCCCGCCGCGCGGGCACTGGTCGTCCGCACCGCACCGGCCCCAGAGCTCGGCGCGCTGCTGGCCGCCGTCCGCGCGGAGCAGGTCGTACCGGCGGCGGTCGAGATCGACGCGCCCGCCGACGGCCCGGTGACCCTGGCCGTGCTGGTGGAGGGCACCGCCGCCGGGGTACGGGACCGGGCCGCCACCCTCGAGAAGGCGCTCGGCGCCCAGTCGACCGACGAGTTCCCGCCGTGGTGGGGCGCGTACCCGTGGACGGAGACCGGGATGAAGCTGACCGTGCCGCTGTCGCGGGTGCCGGACCTGCTGTCCTGCGGAGTCGCGCTGCGCGGCTCGGCCGGCACCGGCGTGCTCTACGCCGACGTGCCGGCCGGCGCCGCGCCGGCCGTCGTGGAGCGGCTGCGGGCGACGGCGATCCGCGCCGGCGGCCACGGTGTGGTGCTCACCGCCCCGCCGCAGGTGCGCGAGCGGGTCGACATGTGGGGCCCGGTGCCGGGGCTGGAGCTGATGCGCCAGGTGAAGGACCAGTTCGACCCGGCACACCGGTTCGCGCCGGGCCGATTCGTGGGAGGCATCTGATGGTCGACGCGACCCGTGGCGGCGGCGGGCAGGCACCGCGCGACGTGCTGGGGCCGGTCGCCGGCGAACCGGCCTTCGACGGCCACCGCCCGCCCCGGCTCGACATCGTCAGCGACTGCGTGCACTGCGGCTTCTGCCTGACCACCTGCCCGACGTACGTGCTGTGGGGCGAGGAGATGGACTCGCCGCGCGGCCGGATCTACCTGATGAAGCAGGGGCTGGACGGCGAGCCGATGACCGGCTCGATGGTCCGGCACGTCGACGCCTGCCTGGGCTGCATGGCCTGCGTGACGGCCTGCCCGTCCGGGGTGCGCTACGACCGCCTGATCGAGGACACCCGGGCGCAGGTCGAGCGGCGGCACACCCGGGGCGGCCGGGACCGGGCGCTGCGGGAGGCGATCTTCGCGCTCTTCCCTTACCCGCGCAGGTTGCGCCTGCTGCGGGGCCCGCTGCGCGCCTACCAGGCCAGCGGCCTGCAACGGCTCGTCGCCCGCAGCGGCCTGCTGCCCCGCCTCGCGCCGACGCTGGCCACCCTGGAGTCCCTCGCGCCGCGGCTGAGGCGGGTACCGAGGCCGCCGCGGCGGGTGGCCGCCCGCGGACCGCGCCGCGCGGTCGTGGGCGTCCTGACCGGCTGCGTGCAGGGCGCGTTCTTCCCGGACGTGAACGCGGCGACCATCCGGGTGCTGGCGGCCGAGGGCTGCGAGGTGGTGATCCCGCCCGCGCAGGGCTGCTGCGGCGCGCTGAGCGTCCACAACGGGCGCGAGGAGCAGGCGAAGGGCTTCGCCCGTAAACTGATCGACCGCTTCGAGCGGGCCGGCGTCGACTTCGTGATCGTCAACGCGGCGGGCTGCGGCTCGTCCATGAAGGAGTACGCGGAGCTGCTGCGCGACGAACCCCGCTACGCCGACCGGGCGGCCGCGTTCGCGGCCTCGGTCCGCGACCTGTCGGAGATCCTGATCGAGCTGGGGCCGGCGGCGCGGCGGCACCCGCTGCCGCTGACCGTGGCCTACCACGACGCCTGCCACCTCGCGCACGCTCAGGGCGTCCGGGCGCAGCCCCGCGCGCTGCTGCGCGGCATCCCCGGCCTCGAGGTCCGCGAAATCGCGGACCCGGAGATCTGCTGCGGTTCGGCCGGCGTCTGGAACATCCTGAACCCCGGCCCGGCGGCGGAACTCGGCGACCGCAAGGCGAAGGACGTGCTGGCCACCGGCGCGAGCCTGCTGGTGACGGCGAACCCGGGCTGCCTGATGCAGGTGGCCTCCGCGGTGCGGCGCCTGGGCGGCGAGATCGCGCTGGCGCACACGGCCGAGGTCCTGGACGCGTCGATCCGCGGCCTGCCGGTGTCAGCGCTGCTCGCACCGGCCCGCTCGTCCGGATAGCCGCCTCGCGGGCAGGCCCGCGCCGCTACGCCCACCGGGGCGTCCCACACCGCCGCGATGTCCCTGGCCGACCTCGTCAGCCTCAAGATCTACACGACCGACGTCGACCGGTTCTTCGAGCACGAACGGGTGCTGCAGGCGCGGCTCGTGGGAAGCCGAGAACGCATGGTCAGCCGCGGCCTAGTGAACTATCTCCGCGGCCGCGGAGAGACGGACGACGACTACCCGATCCTCGCCGACTGGATCGAGCGGGTCTTTCTCCTCGTGCCGAGATCCCGTTGAGCGCAGTCGCGAAGGTCGCCGGCGGTGGAGCACCGGCAGTCGCGGCCGACAGCGGCGGGCGCCCGTGGACGAACATAGACCAGTGCCAGGTCAGGAAGCATGTCGCTGCACGTCGAGCAGCCCCCTTGTCTGCCTGGGGGTCAATGGGTCGTAGCTTTCTTGACCCTTGAGCGTGTCTCGGGAAGCCGGATTGAAACTCGGGGGAACATTGAGAGCCAGTCTTGCCACGTGCATGAAATGATCGATTGCAGATCTGCGCTTCTGTAGCACCGTCGCCACTCGAGTGCTGATGTCGGGAGCCTTGTCTTGGTAGTACGTCAGGTCGAACACCACCAGACCGATCAGCTCGGCATCGACCAATAGGAGCGATTTCGCGGACGCAAGCAGATCATCATCGACAAGGTGATAAAGTTCGACCGCTCGGCCGGCGCGCCAGATTTGGTCGAATTTCGATATTATCTCCGATCTTTCCATGGGATTCCGGGGCGAGAACAGCTGATCTTTCCCGACTTGATTTCGGTCGCTGACGCTCCACTCAGGATGAGCGTCCCGGAGCGTTCCGACGATGCTTCGATAGAATTCATCATCAGCCACCAGGAGATTGAGATAGGAAGTTCGACGCTCATTCTGCCAACTCCGGATCAATTCAGCCCGCGCAAGTGAGCGCTGCAAGCCCGCTTGACGCCATGAACCTATCAAGACACCAAGGAGTGCCGCAATGCCGGCCACCATAGCCGGCATGACCGATTTCATGAATAATCTTCCCGTTACTAAGGCGACCGTGGGTAGCTCACCTTAACCAACGCGTTTGGCTACGGCTAGCACTCGAACGATTGCCATCAGAAGAACTCGATCTATCGACGCCTCGCGGCGCCACCGACATAGACACGGCACCATGCCAGATTGGCCGGTCGCGTCCGGGAAACAAACGGAAGGCCGGACCACGCTTGCCTTGGTAGATGGCAAACAGTTCAGCGATCTTGATCGAGCGCCGCCCTGGCAGTGGGGGCGACTAGCCGGTTGACGACGAAATGGCCAAGGGCATGGACGCTGGCGAACTTTTTGCCTAGCTCAACGAGGTTGCCAAGCGGGTAGACGGACCCTGATCGTTCCTTACACGGAAGCAGTCGAGGCCCGGGCTTCAGCGGAGGTCGCACGCCCCTGTCACCATGACGACGTGAGTCTGCCTGGACATCAGTGTTGGCCGCCTCCATTGCCGTGATCGACACTCTCGCTGCAACGATTTTTACTCAGGTTTGGAATGCTCGACGCGAGGATCGACGCCGAGCCGACGAGCGTAGTGAGAAAGATCTTGTCAACGAGCGCGAAGACCAACTTCGGCTGCACCAAGAACGCCGAGTCGCGTACCTCAACTACCCCAGAGCGCTACATGAAGCTGCTGAGGCCGTCCGTGAAATCGCCGCACAAGGCCAGCCTTTGAACGACGGCCAGAAGCAGGCTGCGTCACCAGGGAGAAGTCAAGCTTCGAAATGCGGGCGACAGTTACGAATCCAACGTCGTAGCATCCTCGGTCGTGTCCAACGATTCAGAGCCACCGACGGACTGGCGATATGAGGAGCTGCGGCGGCTTGGTGAACTCGAACGCCGCATGACGATCGAGCTCGCGGATACTCGTGACGCCATCGCGCGGCTCGTCGGCCAGGTTCTTCCGCATCACGCACGACCGGATCGGATCGAGGGCGTCGTGCACGCCAGCGGGTACGCGCGGTGGATGGTCGAGCGCCTTCGCGACGGCAAGATGTGGCTCCGCTGAGCTGCGGCCCAAGGTGAACCACAGGGGTGGCCGGCCCAGCCGGCACGCGGCTGGGTGACTGCTCGGTCCGGCGAGTCCTTGATCTACGAAATCGCGCCCGGTGCGGCCGGCCGCAGCGTCATGGCTGGTAGATGCCGGGTCGCGGCGGGGTGGCCATGTTCGCGCCGACGAAGAAGCTCGGGTGCGGTGGCTGGTTGTACGCGGTGTTCTGCCAGGCCAGGGCCATCCGGTACTGGGAGTCCTGCAGCAGGGTGGTGATGCGGCGGTCCGTCGCGTTCGGCGTCGCGTAGATGCGCAGCGCCGTGTTGGCGGTGTTCGGCCAGATCACCTCCTCGCGCCAGTCGCCCCACAGGTCGCCGGAGAGGGACGGGGTCGACTTGGTGCCGTTGTTCGAGTGGACGTCCGACGCGGTCAGCAGCCGGGTGTCCGACGACGTGCCGTACTTGTCGATGTGCGTGCCGTCCAGCAGTTCGCGGACCGGATCGCCGTCCCACCAGGCCAGGAAGTTCGTCGAGCCGGGTTTGCGGCTCGACACCGCCGAGCCGGACGGGCTGCGCAGGCCGTCCGCCGCGGCGGACCAGGACTCGGCGCCGGCGCTGCCGGACCAGACGTCGCCGGCCACGCCGCGGCCGTTGTCGCCGTTCGCCGGGGTGGACCAGATCACCTGGCCGGTGCGGGCGTCCGCGAACCACGATGACGGCTTGCTGGTGTCCTCGTCCACCTTGAACACCTCGAGGCCGGAGCGGGACGGGTCCAGGTCGCCGACGTGCAGGGCGTCGCCGTGGCCGAGGCCGGTGTTCCAGAGCTTGGCGCCGTTGTCGTCGATGGCCAGGGCGCCGTAGACGATCTCGTCGCGGCCGTCGGCGTCCACGTCCGCGACCGACAGCTGGTGGTTGCCCTGCCCGGCGGTGCCGGCGTTGGTGGAGCTGTTGCTGTCGAAGGTCCAGCGCCGGGTCAGGGTTCCGTTGCGGAAGTCCCAGGCCACGACCACGGTGCGGGTGTAGTAGCCGCGGGCCATGATGAGGCTGGGTCGGGTGCCGTCGAGGTAGGCGGTGCCGGCCAGGAAGCGGTCCACCCGGTTGCCGTACGAGTCGCCCCAGGACGAGACGGTGCCGCGCGGAGGGACGTAGTCGACGGTGGAGAGGGCGGCGCCGGTGCGGCCGTCGAACATCGTCAGGAACTCGGGGCCGGTGAGGATGTAGCCGCTCGAATTGCGGTGGTCGGCGCTCGAGTCGCCGATCACCTGGCCGGTGCCGGAGACGGTGGCGTCGGCGGTCTTCATGGCCACCTCGGCGTCGCCGTCACCGTCGTAGTCGTAGGCCTGGAACTGGGTGTAGTGCGCACCCGCCCGGATGTTGCGGCCCAGGTTGATCCGCCACAGCCGCGCGCCGCTGAGCTCGTAGGCGTCCACGTACACCGGGTCGGTGACGCCGGACTGCGAGTTGTCCTTGGAGTTCAGCGGGTCCCACTTGAGGATGATCTCCAACTGGCCGTCGCCGTCGAGGTCGGCAACGCTTGCGTCGTTCGCCGCGTACGCGGAGGTGTTGGGGTTCTGGATCGGCACGTCGAGGTAGCCGGCGGCGAAGTTCAGCGACGCGGCGGAGGCGGCCTGTTCGACGCCGCCGACGACGGCCCGGACCGTGTACGCGGATCCGGCGGCCGCCCCGGCGTCGAGGTAGTTGGTCGAGGCGGTGATCGGGGTGCCGTTCACCTTGGTCGAGCCGCGGTAGAGGTTGAAGCCCACGTCGGCGGGGTCGGCGGCGAGCCAGCGCCAACTGACCAGGTTGCCGCTGCCGGAGCGGACGCTGATCAGCCCGCGATCGAGCCGCTCCATCTGCCGGCCGGCCGCGCTGGTCGGCGGCGGGGTCGTCGGCGTTGTCGTCGGTGGGGTCGTCGGTGGGGTCGGCGTTGTCGTCGGTGGGGTCGTCGGTGGGGTCGGCGTTGTCGTCGGTGGGGTCGTCGGTGGGGTCGGCGTTGTCGTCGGTGGGGTCGTCGGGT